>PFGS01000116.1 GCA_002783525.1 Ignavibacteriales bacterium CG12_big_fil_rev_8_21_14_0_65_30_8
AATTGACCACACCAAAATTGAATTTATAGATAAGAAAAAAATCCTAAAGAATTTTGAATTTGTTAATAATGGAAATGGAAAAATAAAACAAGATGCGATACAATTAGAATTTTGTAATTGTCCATAAATAAGAGATGCGTTATAACAAGTACCTAAAGCCGACAGCTGTTCCCCTGCCTCGACTTGACGTCGAGTCAAGGCGGGCGTCTACGCTAAAGCCCTGCCAAAGGTAGGTAAATGCGGCGGTAAACTGGGGCAGCGGGTTATCGGTAACGTAGTTAGGCATAAAGTAAATTTAAGTAACAAATAATATTTAAAACTTTTTTTTGTAATTTAAGTTAATATAAAAAAGAGAATTCTATGACAAATAAAGAAATTGAGTTTTGGGAAAATCATTACTTAAATCAAATAGAATATGATCTAACTCAAGATCTAATAAAAATGTTAGAAGGTTTAAAATCAAAAGATAAAATAAAATCTGATTGGTTCGAAGTATTTAATAATTCAGAAAAGAAAAGGCAAAACTCTGATTTTGCACGTGGAGCAGAGAGAATTTATTATTGGTTATTTAACCAATTTGGTTCTCCAAACTCTGCCCCTATTGGTTCTGATATGTTTTTTGAATTATACAATGCTTTTATTCATATTGATATAAAAACTGCAAAACTTGACAATCATTCTGATTATAAAGGAAAAATACCGGTTGGTGAAAACCAAACCAGTTATAAACCTGATGATTGTGAATACACAGTTAATTTACCTACAAAGTATTCTTATAAAAATAAAATTTGTTTAACTTATTTTATAAATATTATTTATGATATTTCTGCTGATAATATAGAAATAAAAGCGATTATTCTTTTATCAGTTCCTAATGGGGATTTGAAAAATGTTTATAAGGATAAGATTGTTGAAGCTGGAAAATCCGGATATTCAGGAAAAGGTTTTAGATATAAATTTAGTGATAATTCTATTTTTGAATTATTGAAAAATAAGCCCTCAAGAGTAAGAATTATATATGCAAGTGAAGATATTAAAGATGAAATTAACGATATTATCGATTTATAAATGCATAAAATAATACAAGCTGACATATATTCTGCATTAAATAGTTTTGAAGATAATTCTATAGATGTTGTTGTTACTTCACCACCTTATTGGTCCCAAAGAAATTACGGTTTTGATGAGCAAATAGGAAATGAAGAAACTTATATAGAATTTATTTCTAAACTTGTTTTCATTTTTGACATATTGAAAAAAAAGCTTTCTGAGAAAGGAGTTTTTTTTCTAAATATAGGTGACAAATACCTAAATAAATATGGAAAAACTCCTCTTGGACTGATACCTTACAAATTAGCATTTTTTATGCAACAAAATGGTTGGGTGCTAAATGACACTATTATTTGGCACAAACCCAATCATATGCCATCAAGTGTTAAAAACCGATTTGTTAATTCTTATGAACCAGTATTTGTATTTTCAAAAAACATTGAAAATTATTTTACTGATTATGTTGCAAATAATTCTGATTATGAAAATATAATTGATATAAATTTACAACCAACTCCTTACAAACATGTAGCAGCTTATCCAGAAAAATTAGTTACTAAATTATTAGACTTTACTAAAATCAATAAAGAATATACTGTATTAGATCCTTTTGCTGGAAGTGGAACAACATTAAAAGTTATTTTAGATAGAAATAATAATTTATATCAAAAATATAAAGCTAAAGGAATTCTTATTGAATACAATCCAGAATATATTGAGATTATCAAAAAACGCACACAATTACAAAATGTGAAAATAGAAAAAATCAAATTCTGCGAATATGATTTTCCTCTTGTAACTGAAAAAATAGATTATAATTTTATACATGAATCTTCGAGTATAAATGACGTAAACATTTGTCAAAATTCAGATGAGTTTTATTCGATTTTGAGTGCTATACAAAAAGCTGAATTTATCCAAAAGTTTCCTCAGTCTGACATCCTATTTATAGGTTTAAACCAATTTGATATTAAAGAAATATATAATATTTCATTAATTAAAAACTGGATCGTTAGAAATATGTTAGTTATAAGAGGTAAAAAATGGTATCCGATTTTTATGCTCGTTCATGATAATAAAATGCAAAAATATAATTTTAATTATAAGTCTTTATTTTTAAATCATAAAATTGAGACTAAAACAACTTATTTTGACCATGATTTTATTGGTTATAAAGTTGTTAATAGTATTTTAAAAAAGAAGTTTTATGGGAAAATAGTTGAGATTTTAAACAAACATGAAAACGGTTTGCCCAAATATGTTAAGGTTTTATGGGAAAATGACATAGTTAGCAAAGAATTTATTATTCACGATGAAGATTATATCAATGATAACCTAAATTTTTATAGGCAAAATGGTTATGTCTCGGTAAAAGAAAAAAACGGTATTATCAAATTAAATAACATAATTGGTAATAAACTTGATTTGAATATTACTGGAGTCCAAGTTAATTCAACATCAAAAAAATATAATGGTAAATTTAATGGAATAGAAAGAAAAAATTGGGGAGCGTCTCCAGGTGCAAGAAGTTCTGTTGAAGAAGAATATTTTTCTGTTCAAAGATTATATGATGTTGATCAAAATTTGATAGCAGATTATCTAAATTACTTAAGATTAAAAAAAGGATTAACAAAAATTGATTTTACAAATTTATTCCCTACAAGTTATAAGCATACTGTGGGACATTGGTTGAGAAAAGATTTTGGTGGTTCTATTCCAGTTAAAGAAGATTGGGAAAAAATCGAGCTTCATTTTAATATTGATCCAGAAATAAAAAACTACGCATGTAAAACTGCACTCAAATTGCAAACAGTTTCAAAAACAAAATATAAAATTCCTGATGATGTTGTTGATATTGATTTTGTAAATAAACTTCAAAAATTAAACACTACTGTAAAGTATTCAAAATCAAAAATTTAAAATGCAACATAACCTCTTTAATACGCCAAAGGCGCACAAGTAAGTAAAAAGTCTCCGCATAATAAAACTGCGGAATAAACAAGGGGATACAAGTATTTCTGAAAAAATGTATTTGTAAAAAAGTTCTTTGTAAGTAATTATTAATAAACTTAACTCAGCGTTACTGGATATTTTCCCGAAGGGATGGCTTCGCCAAACACCTTGTCCCTCAACTGAAGGATAACACGCCGTTATGTGCTTCGTGTAAAATTCTATATTATTGGCAAAAATTTTAGTAAAATGTGAATATGAATAATGTATCAGAAGATATAAATAGTAATACCCAAGTTAAAACCCGCCAACGCGTTACAGACCACGGAGAAGTATTTACTTCTGAACGTGAAGTAAATGCAATTCTGGATTTAAATAAAATGTACGTTTGCAAAACCGAAATGGCAGATAAAAAATACAGCATAAGTAAAGAAGACCAAAAATTAACCAAAGAGTTTTATAAAGAGTAGTTTAATAGTTACCCATTTTTTAAAAGGTATGTTGCATAAGTTGCATTATTGCCGGATAAAATAAGGGTTAAAAAGGAGGACTTTAGTCCCATCAAAAATTATATGATGGGGCTAAAGCCCAATTGTTTTTGGATTACAAACTTCCCGACCTAAAGGTCGGGGCAATTTTATAATTTGTGATGGCAGATAGAAAATACAGTTTAAGCAAAGAAGATCAAAAACTAACCGAAGAGTTTTATAAAGAATAGGTTTTTTGATGAGTAAGAAAAAAGCGAGCAAACTCATTTCCGTTAAAGAAGAGTTAACCGATTTTTTACTTTACACTGATCCAAACGGAAAAGTAAAAGTAGAAGTCATTCTTTTTAATGAAACTATCTGGTTAACCCAGCAGAGAATTGTGGATTTGTTCGGAGTTACAAAATCAACAATCAGCGAGCATTTAAATAATATTTTTGAAAGCGGTGAATTGGAAAAACAATCAACTGTTAGGAATTTCCGAACAGTTCGAATTGAAGGAGAACTAAAGGAAAAAAGCAATGTGCAAAATTTGCACATTAGTGGTTCAGACAAACCAGTAAAGTTTTATAACCTTGATGTCATTATTTCTGTCGGCTATAGAATAAATTCCCGCCGAGCTACTCTATTCCTCATTTGGGCAACGCAAAGATTAAAAGAATATATCATTAAGGGCTTTGTAGTTGATGACGATAGACTGAAAAACGGAAGATATTTCGGGAAAGATTACTTTCAAGAGTTACTTGAAGTATCCGCAATCCGTAATGATGGAAGTGTATTTTCAGACCACGATGTTCACCGCTATTTAAGAAAAAAGAGAATAAAGAATCCGGAAGGTGAATGGTTCAAATGCTCACTTGATGAAGTTAAAGCTGCAATTCTTTCGATTAAGTTAGGTATGTCAGTTGAAGATAACCGTTCGTTAAACTTTAAGATGCGTCCCGAAAAAGAAGAGGCGGTTAATAAAACTATTGCTTACTCCAAAAGCTTCAAAAAAGAAAACCCTAAAAAAACCCCGCACTTCCTTTGGAATGCAAAAATGCGTTTTGGTAAAACCTTTGCAACATATCAACTTGCTAAAAAGATGGGGTGGAAGAAACTTCTAGTTTTAACATTTAAGCCCGCGGTACAAAGCGCTTGGGAAGTAGACCTTAAAAGTCATATAGATTTTAGTGGCTGGCAGTTTATTTCACGAAACGGTTTAAATTTTGATGATGTGGATAAGGACAAGCCATTTGTTTGTTTTGGTTCTTTCCAAGATTATTTGGGCAAAAATGATGTTGGTGGTATAACTGAAAAGGGTATAGGTATAGGAACATCATTAAAAAGTGTTCACCAAGCATACGGTTTACCAACTAAAACTGATATGAGTAAAACGGATAATAAATTATGGGAGATATATTGTATTGACAAAAAATGGTTCAGAGTCTTATATAAAGATAGTTTGATTAATCGTTTGACTTTTGGAAATTACAGACCTATTCCAGAAATTACTACTTGCAAATAAGGTATATAGAATATTTTAAATGTCACGGTACGACCGTGACATCCAACCAAAAATTGAAAAGATTAAAAACAATTATCTATTCTCATGATATATTTTGCAAATTGCTATTAGCTAAAAGCCGATAGCTAACAGCCAATTCAATTCACATTTATCTCCAAATTAATTATATTTGCATAATTAAATTTTGACACCAAAGCCGTTAGGGGTGTTATCCCGCTTTCTCCGGGATATCTGAGATAATACCCTCTAACCTGATCCGGGTAATACC
>PFGS01000123.1 GCA_002783525.1 Ignavibacteriales bacterium CG12_big_fil_rev_8_21_14_0_65_30_8
TCTTTTACAAAACCTATTGATAAAGAATTTATTAAAGAAAATATTGATAATAAATTATATGAAACCAGAATTGAAGTTAGAAGTAAACTGGCAAATTCTCATTTAGGACATGTATTTGATGACGGGCCACGCCCCACAGGTTTACGCTATTGTCTAAATTCAGCTGCTCTTAGATTTATACCGAAAGAGGATATGGAAAAAGAAGGTTACGGAAAATACTTATCCTTGTTTGAAAAGAAATAGACTTATCTCAATTATTAATTTTATCTTTTTGTTAACAATTCAATTAAATTGTTCCGTACTTTATTTTAAATTTTTATAACCAATCCTCCAAATAATGAGCGAAATCAAAAATAAAATTCAGCAGCTTGAAAACATTTCAAGACAACTTGAACCTTCAACAAAAGAAAGAAAAAAAACAAGAGAAAAAATTGTAGACTACACAGAAGATTTTATTGAAAACATTTATAACATAAATGCTTTTAATTTATCTGATAACACAGGTGAAGGTTTATTGGAAGTACCCGTTTCAGAAGAGCCTGTAGAAATTGATAGATTAATAACACTCTTTAAAGACAATGTTGACTTCCCAAATTTAAATCCTGCTTCCGGCGGACATTTAGGTTACATACCCGGAGGAGGACTTTATAATTCAGCACTTGGAGATTATCTTGCCGATATAACCAACAGATATGCCGGTTTATTTTATGCAGGTCCAGGTGCAGTCAGAATGGAAAATATTCTTATCCGCTGGATGGCAAAAATTGTCGGTTTCCCTAAAGAAACAGTTGGAAATTTAGCTTCCGGCGGTAGCATAGCAAATCTAATTGCAATTGTTACTGCCAGAGATGCATTTAAAATAAAAGCAGAGCAAATACCAAACTCTGTTATTTATCTTTCAAAAGAAGTTCATCATTGTATTGATAAAGCAATAAGAATTGCAGGATTAAATGAATGTAAATTAAATTTTGTCGGTTTAGATGAAAATTATAGAATCAATCCCAAAGCATTAAAAAATGAAATAGAAAAAGATAAAAAAGAAGGAAAAATACCCTGGCTTATAATTGCATCTGCAGGTACAACAGATTTTGGAGTTATAGATCCCTTAAATGAAATTGCAGAAATTGCAAAATTAAATAATATGTGGTTTCATATTGACGGCGCTTACGGAGCATTTTTTGTTTTATCTGAAACAGGCAGACCAAGATTAAAAGGAATGGAAAAAGCTGATTCATTAGTGATGGATCCTCACAAAGGTTTATTTCTGCCTTACGGATTAGGTGTTGTAATTGTAAAAGATAAAAATAAATTAAATGCTGCACATTATTATAAAGCTAATTATTTGCAGGATGCCGTAGCATTAGAAGAAGAACCCTCCCCTGCTGATCTTTCACCGGAACTTACAAAACACTTTAGAGGATTAAGACTTTGGCTTCCGTTGATGCTTCACGGCGTAAAACCATTTAGAGCGGGACTGGAAGAAAAATTACTTTTAACAAGATATTTTTATGAAGAACTTAAAAAAATAGAAGGTTTTGAAATGGGTCCTGAGCCAGAACTTTCGGTTGCTTCATTCAGATATATTCCAAAAACAGGTGATGCAAATAAATTCAATCAATTATTGATTAAAGAAATTCACAAAGACGGAAGAGTATTTCTTTCTTCTACAAATGTTGACAATAAATTTATAATCAGAATTGCCGTGCTTGCTTTTAGAACACATCTGCAGACCATTGATCTAACAATTCAAATATTAAAAGAAAAAGTTTCTCTTCTTCTAAAAAATTGGATCTGATTTTTTTAACGAAGGTATTTATTTATCATTGATTTGAAGCTTTGGAAAAGTTAATTTAGCACAAAGATTGTCTTAAGTGCTATATGAAACTTTTTATAAAAACATTTATTCTCTTTTTTTTCAATTCTATTTTTCTGTTTAGTTTTACCGGAACAGATTCAACTTCAGCAGATTTCTATAAAGCAGGTTTAGATTTTGTTAAATCAGGTAATCTGGTTAAAGGTGAATATTATTTTAAGAAATCATTAGACATAAATAAAACCAGCAAAGCCGAATTTGAACTTGCAAAAATTTACATTTCTGAAAAAACAATAAGCGGGAGGGCAAAAGCAAGAATACTATTGACAAATGCAATTTACAGAGAACCCAAAAATATTGAGATTCGCCTGTTAAAAGCTGCGTTAATGGAATCGTTCAGTACCGGAATGGCTTTTAAGGAATATGAAGAAATATTAGAAATAGACACCATAAATGTAATTGCTTTGTTTCAGCTTGGAAGATTTAAAGAAAATGAATTTAATGATTATCACAGATCAGTATTTAAAGATGATCCTTTTAGTCCTGAACTGAGTTATGAAGAATTTGCATTGGAAGATTTTGAAGAATCTGAAAAATATTTTTTAACGCTATTAAAATATTATCCTGAAAATTCCCAGGCTCTTCTTCACTTGGGAATATTGTACGAGGATTTGGGAAAACCTGAAAAGGGAATTCCGCTATTAGAAAAATTAACTGAACTTGAACCTAAAAAATATTTGCCTCATCTTTATTTGGGACTTTTGTTTTACAAAAATTCACAAAACAGCAGAGCTTATAACGAATATAAAAAAGCTTTGGAATTTATGAGTCCAAAAGAGAGAGAGGATTTTACTTTTAACTCAGTTAAAGAATTAATAAAACCAATATTCAAAGATGAGATTAAAGATTTTACCGAGAAAGAATTCAGGCAGTTGATAGATGAATATTGGAAGATAATGGAACCTTTATACCTTACAAAATATAATGAAAGAATTCTTGAACATTATTCCCGTGTAGCTTATGCAAATTTAAGATTCAGTTTGCCTAAAGAAAATTTGACCGGATGGAAAACAGACAGGGGTGATACTTACCTTCGTTACGGTGAACCGATCAACAGAGTCAGATTCCGTCCTCATATAAATGCTGGTGGAAGAACCCAGGTTAATTTAAAAACAGATGTTTGGTATTACACTGATATGGTATTCGGTTTTACAGATGATTTTATGAATGGTAATTTCCGCTTTAGTACTCCGACTCCGGGAAGCAGATATGTTTCTCAGTTTGCAGGTGACAGCTACAGATTTGCAAACTACGTTAAAAATGTAAGGAATGAGATTTATAATCCTAAATTTGATGGTCCAAAATTTAAAATACCTTATGATATTGTTCAATTTAAAGATCTTAACAATCCCGAAAAAACTGATGTTTATATTAGCTATGGTCTGGCAGCAAATGACACTTTAATTAAAAATGGGAATTATATCTATCCCCATATTGCCGGATTTTTTTACAGTGATTTATACTATAACTTAAAAAATTCAGTTGTTGATACTGTAAGTAATTTTAGAAAATCTGGACTAGTAAATATTGAAAAAGATAGCAGCTTATTAGTTAACTCTTTAGCGTTAAAACTACCACCTGATTCAGGATATTTAGCTTTAGAGGTTTTGCGTAATATTGACAAAGGTGTTGCAGCTAATCGTGATAAAATTACAGTTAAAAGATTCGGTAACGAAAATCTTGAAATAAGCGATATTGTTCTAGCCTTGGATATTTCAACTAAAAATGAGAATTACTATACATTAAAAAGAAGAAATTTTAATATTCTTCCAAATCCTTATTCTATTTTCTCAGATGTAAATAAAATAAATATTTATTATGAAGTATATAATCTAAATTTGAATGAAAGTGGTATTGCAAACTTTGAACAAAAGTTGACAATTAAAAAAATAGAAGAAAAAAGCAGTATAAATAAATTCTTTGGTTCAATTCTAAAAGTTTTCGGAAAAGATGAAGATGATAATTCAATAACTCTGTCAACTAATTATAGAACATTAAATAAAAATCAATCAATTAATTTTATGTTGGATATGAGTAGTTACGATAGTGGTGATTATTTATTAACAATTAAGATTACTGATTCAAATAACAAAAGTATCTCAACAAATAATAAAAACTTTAAATGGATAAACAATAATTTAATTGAAAACGACTAAAGAAAAATATAATCATCAATATGGCTTTAAGATAAGTTTGATATTTTCTCTTTTAATCTTTATTTCATTATTTTCTTTTATTCCAATTGAAAATAAAAATAAGGAGATGAAAGTTGAAAATCTTTTTGATTTGAGTGATGTAATTACTATACCGCCTACTAAACAAGTAAATGAAAATATTGCCTACCCTAAATTACCCAAGATATTTATACCTGTTGAAGAGACTGAAGATTATATCCTAAGTGATGAAATTATTGCAAAATTAAATTTAGTTAAAAACGAAAAAGTAAACTTAAATAGCAACATTAAATTTATCAGTTATCAACCTAAACAAACATTAGAAGTTTTACCCAAAAAGGTAGGGGAAGATATTAAAGGATATGTTAAAATAAAAATAAAGATTGGAGAAAATGGTATCGCTCAAGATTATAAAATATTAGAGAACACTACACAAAGTAAAGAATGTATTGAGGAAGTAGTCAATGCTGTTTATAAATCCAGGTGGGAGGCATTCAATAAAACCACATCCGAAAAAGAATATTGGATCAAAAAAACTTATTGGTTCAATTAATATTTAAATTCTTCCTTATATTAAAACTTTCATAAATACTTTTTATTGTTTGCATAATAATGTCTGATAAGAAAAAATTCCAACATGGAAATATCATAACAATTTCATTAGCTCATTTTGTTCATGATACATTCTCCGGTTTCTTAGCTCCTGTACTTCCTTTGTTAATAGAAAAGTTAAGCATTTCTTACACGCTTGCAGGATTTCTTTCCGGTGTAAGAAATTTCCCTTCCCTGCTTAATCCTTTAATAGGAATAATTGCTGATAAAATAAGCATAAGATATTTACTTATTGTAGCACCATTAATAACATCAATAGTTATGAGTGTTTTAGGCGCAGCACCAACTTACACTATTGCTGTTATACTTCTTTTTGTAAGCGGAATAAGTGCTTCAATGTTTCATGTTCCCTCGCCAGTTATGATTAAAGATATTGCCGGCACTAAAATTGGAAAAGGTATGAGTTATTTTATGCTTGGCGGAGAATTTGGCAGAACCGTCGGACCAATTGTTATTTTGGCTGCTATTTCTATTTGGGGTCTTGAAGGAACTTACAGACTAATCATAGTAGGATTTTTAGCTACATTTTTTCTTTTCATAAGATTCAAAAAAATAAGAATCTCAGATAAACTAAAAAATCAGAAACAAGAACT
>PFGS01000176.1 GCA_002783525.1 Ignavibacteriales bacterium CG12_big_fil_rev_8_21_14_0_65_30_8
CATAAATAATAGTTGTGAATTATCAGTTTCCATTTTTTATCTCTCCCTTTTTTAGCTCCCAAAATTTACAATATTTTGTAAAAACATATACTGAAGAAAAAATTGATAAAATAAATCCTTGAATTCCATCTAAAAAACCTAGTTTTAAAATATACATTTTTATGAAAATAACCAGAGGTCTAAGAAGAATATCAAAAATTCTGAATTTTCTTCCACTTTTTAACAGATCTTCGGCAGCCAACGAAGTATATTCATTAAATTTTTTAAAATAATGTTTAATATCAGGATCTGTATAATGATCAAGATTTGAGTTTAGCATACCAATATTTCCGTCAACAATTAAATGTTCGTGAACTTTCAGATCACTAAATCTAGCTTTCTTTTTATTAAATAATCTTACTACTCTACCAGGATACCATCCGCAATGTTCTATCCATTTACCTAAAAAGTAAGCTTTACGAGGTACAGAGTATGCTGAAAATTTAGGAACTGATTTTTTGAAATTCTCTATTTCATTTTTTAAAGTCTCGGTAAATGCTTCATCGGCATCAATCCAAAATATCCAGTCGTTTTTTGTTAATGTAACTGCATATTGTTTTGTTTTTGCATAACCTTTCCAGTTTATTACACTAAATCTTACCATAGGAAATGTCCTGATAATCTCAACTGTTTTATCCGTAGTTTGATCATCAACTAAAACAATAATATCATCTATACAATCTTTCAGACTATTTAAACATCTACCAATATTATTCTCTTCATCTTTAGCAATAATTATGGCTGATATTTGGATGTTAAAATTCATTTATACTTGATATGCTATTATCTTTATAAAAACAAAACTATTTTTTCTATATTGTTTATAAAATTATTTAAAAGAAGCCTATTTATTATAGTATTCTTTTAATATCAAAATTAAAGAAAATGTTCCTAGGAATCATTTAAATATTTATAAAAAGATAATTTATTAATGAAAAAATTATCAGAGTTTTATTCGATTATTAAAAATTCTACTAATTATAACTCTATTCAAGAAATTGTATGGGTGGCTATAGGTCAGGGATTAAATGTAATACTCAGTCTAATAATCGTTAAAATTATATCTCAAATGGGCCCGAATGATTACGGAGTGTATACACTTATAATTACAATCTCTGCTTTTCTCGGGCTTATATTTGGTGCCTTTCAACAAGGATTTATCAGATTTTATTATGACTATAAAAAAGATGAGAAAGACGGTATTTATGTTAATCTTTTTTTTAAGTTTTTAAGTTTGTCTGTTTTTATTCTATCCTTGTTAATCTTCTTATCCTCTCTGATAGCAAATACATTTATTGAGAGTTATTCACTTTTCTTTTTGATAACTACCGGAGTTATGATAGTTGCTACAAAAGTAAGTGAGTTGTTTAATTCTTGGTTTAACATTTTAAGACACAGAAAGACTAATACGATTTTACTTTCAAGTGAAAAAACATTGATAATAATTTGTTTTGTTGTATTGATGATCAACAATTCATTATCTCTCCTAAATGTTATTTTGTTCATAAGTTTATCCACTTTAGTTATTATTTTTATAAAAATAATAATGTTTAAAAAATATGTGAATAAACCTGAACTTACGGCAAAACCTGAAATAAATATTTTGCAAAAAATAATGGGTAAAAGAATATGGGTTTATGCTACACCTTTTTTAATTTGGGCAATAGCAGGCTGGCTTCAACTTAATGGAGAAAAATGGATTATAAATGGAATACTTTCTGTAAAAGAAGTTGGAGTTTATGCCATAATGATGGCTATTGTAAATGCTCTAGTTATTATTCCAACAAATGTAATAAATGAATTTGCAACTCCAATCATATTCAAAAATTATTCTGACCTAAAAAATATGGATGATATTAATAAGGGTTATTTATACATAAACATTATTATGATATCAGTTTTTTTGTTGACAGTTTTTTCAACTACCATTACCTACTTTTTTGCTGAACAATTAATAACAATAATAAGTACAAAAGAATATTCAGGTTACTGGTATCTTTTACCACTATTAACTTTTGGTACAGGATTGTTTTACCTAGGACAAACACAAACAATTTTGGGACTTGCATTAGATAAACCAAGGGAATACCTTTTCCCAAAAATTCTGGTTGGTGTATTAGCCGTATTGTTTAATCTGTTTTTTATTAAAATTTTTGGATTAAACGGTGTAGCTTATACAATTATTCTAATCGGTTTTTTATATGTAATACACATTAGTTTAATAAACAGAAAAATTGAATCAGAATTTTATAAAAGTATTAAATAAAGAGTTAAAGATTTGCCAAATATTTTTTTAAGCATAATGAAATATGACTACGGAGATTCCCAAAGAGGATTTTCCTACGAGTATAATAATTTATATTTACCTCTTTGTGATGTATTTGGTAAAGACAATATTTATTTATTTGACTTTTTTACTCTTTTTAAAGAAAAAGGTAAAAATGAAATGAATTTGTTGTTAAAGGAAAAAATTGAATCATTTAAACCTGATATAGCTTTATTTGCATTATTTGAAGACGAATTTGATGAAAAAATTGTAAATTCGTTAAAAGGGACAACAAATACAGTTGTATATTTTTTTGATGATCCTTGGAGAACAAAATTTGCAAACTATTGGAAACAATATTTCAATTACTTTTCTACCCCGGACTACACAATGTATCAACGCTATCTATCCGATGGAAACAAATATGTTTTTTTCACACCATTCGGTTTTAATAAAAATATTTATAAAAAAACTAATGTTGAAAAAATATACGATGTGTCTTTTGTAGGAGGTTACAGTCCTTTGAGAGAATGGACAATAAAGAAATTAAAGTCAAATGGAATTAATGTAAATGTTTTTGGAAGAGGATGGAATAAAGACAAAAGCTGGCTAACGGAAAAAGAAATGGTAAATGTTATAAACCAATCCAAAATAAATTTGAATCTGTCAAATGCACAAAGTTATTATCTGCCGTTTTTGTTTTGGTCTTTGTGTTCATATAAAACCGTAAAAGATTTACTGCTTTTAAGAAAAACTATTGAGCAAGTTAAAGGCAGACATTATGAAATTAATGGCTGCGGAGGATTTCAACTAAGCTTCAATATTCCTGGATTAGAAATTGCTTATGAAATTGGAAAGGAAATTGCTGTTTATTCATCGATTGACAACCTAATTGAAAAAATAAATTATTATTTAAAAAACGAAAATGAAAGAGAAGCAATTGCTAATAATGGGTATCAAAGAAGTTTGAAAGATCATACAGCACAAATTTATTTAGAAAATTTGGTTAATAAAGTTATCGGGGAAAATTAAGATGACAAACAATAAACCTCTTATTTCTGTAATTATTCCAACTTACAACTCTCAAGATTTTATAGAAGAGACAATTAATTCTGTTTTAGTACAGACTTTTCATAACTTTGAAATAATTGCAGTAGATGATGAATCAACTGATGATACAATTAAAATATTAAATAGATTAAAAGAGAAAGATAGCCGAATAAAATATTATCAAATTCCGCATTCAGGTAGACCTTCTGTTCCAAGAAATTTTGGTACAAAAAAAGCAAAAGGAGAATATATAGCATTTTTAGATGCAGATGATCTTTGGATTAAAAATAAACTTGAAAAACAATTGCATTTTTTAAAAAATAATCCTGAACATATTTTGGTTTACTCTATGAGTGTTACTTTTGGAAATACAAATATTTTCTCCCCAAGTTTTGAAGTACTGCCTTTGCTTAACAAAGCAAGCAAAACAAAAAATGAATTAATACAAAAGGGAAATTCAATCACCTGTTCTTCTGTTTTAATTAAGAAAGAAAAATTTTTAGATGTTGGTGGATTTGACGACGATCCCAAATTACAAGTAGAAGATTATGATCTCTGGATAAGATTGAGTGAAGTGGGAAAAGTTGGGTTTATCCCCAGAATTCTAACATATTATCGTGTTCATAGTAAGCAGTTTTCATCTGATTGGAAAACAAAACAAAACAGAGTTAAATATTTGGCAGAGAAAAGAGAGTGGGATATTACCGAATATAAATTCAGAAGAAATAGAGGGCTTTTGTTTTTAATTGTTAGAAACAGCATTCATATTTCTAACCTAGTGATTGTAAAATTTTTATCAATATTCGATTAACCAAATTTGATTGAACATCAAAAAATAAAAATATTAATTATAACTTCAAGGGCTGATTTTGGTGGCGGACCCAAACATATTTACAGTTTAATTAAAGAACTAAACAGTAAAATTGATTTTGCAATAGCCTGTCCAAAAGATTATCCTTATTTTGATTTATATTCAAAAATAGTTGGCTTTGATAATATTGTTGAAATCCCTCACAGAAAATTTAGTTTTTCATATTTATTTTTGTTAATAAAATTTGTTAAAAAAAATAATATTCACATAATTCATTCTCACGGTAAAGGTGCAGGTATTTATTCCAGGTTGCTTTCATCATTTACCGGTGTTAATGCTTTACATACTTTTCATGGTATACATATAGATCAATATAATTTTTTAACAAGATTGTTATATTTATTTATTGAAAAAATATTGGCACTATTTACAAAAAGATTTATTACTGTTTCTGACAGTGAAAAAGATAGAGTAATAAAACTTAAGATCGCTGATAAGAAAAAAATAATTAAAATTGAAAATGGAATTGAAATAGATAAAAATAAAGTTGTAAAATTTAATTCAGATTTAAATGTTTACAATATTATTACTGTTTCCAGATTTGATTTTGCTAAAAATTCTGATTTGTTATTTCCTATTTGCAAAGAATTGAATTCTTTTGATCCAAAATTTAATTATGCAGTAAATATTTTAGGTGATGGAGAATTAAAAGATATTTTTGAACAGAAAATAATTTCAAATGAATTAACTGATAAAATAAAATTACTTGGTACCCAAATAGATATTTCTGATATTTTAATAAATTCATTTTGCTATATTTCAACATCAAAATGGGAGGGAATGCCTTTGGGTGTGATAGAAGCTATGGCTGCTGGATTACCTATAATTGCAACAAATGTTTTAGGTAATAAAGATGTAGTAAAAAATAATGTGAACGGGTTTTTATTTGATATAAATAATCCAAGAGAAGCAGCTGAGTACATTATAAAATTGG
>PFGS01000044.1 GCA_002783525.1 Ignavibacteriales bacterium CG12_big_fil_rev_8_21_14_0_65_30_8
CCTTTTTATTTTTCATAAGTTTCTATTTTTAATATAAAAGAAGCATATTATAACTTTCTTAAGGCCTTGTTTGTTCAGAAAGTAAAATTAAGGTAAGAAATTTTGTTTTATAAAGCAATAAAAAAAAGAATAGAATTTTGCTTCTATTTTATAACTTTAAGTTTATAATAAACCTCTTCAGGGGAGAAAATTCCGGCAAAAAAGCGTTCGTAAATTACAGGTTCAATATTAACAATATAGTCCATCCATTTTAGTGCAGAAAAATGTGAAGTAATGAATTTTTTTTCAATTATTTCAAATTGAGCTTTCCCCTTATAATTGGTTCTGTGGTTTAACTTCCATTTTTCGTAAAATTTTAACTTTCTGTTTTCGATAAATTCATAATTATCAAAAGTTCTAATGGAAAATGGGATTTTATGATCAGGCTCACCAAAAAACTTTGTATTTAGAAAAAATGGCGCATAAACAATAATAATTGAATTTGGTTTAGCTATCCTATAAAGTTCTGTAATTGAATTGTGGAAATTATCCAAGTGTTCTAGAATATGTGAAGCAAAAATTTCATCAAATGTATTTTCTTCAAAAGGATAAGGAAATTTATTTAAATCGTGAATTTGGTTACCCCCATAATCCACAACATCAAGATTTACATACCCGTCTTTTAGATCATTACCGCAGCCGATGTTTAATTTCATTTTAATTTAATTGAATAATTTTTAAAAACTCACAAAAAATTTTTATTAGTCATTTCGAACCAAGTGAAAGGAGTGTGAGAAATCTTTCCCTACAACCAATTGAAAGAAAAGATATCTCTCCACAACTACGTTGTGAATAGATATGACATATAATAATTTGAATGTAAAGTTAAAATAAATACTAATAAAAAAACCCATCCGTCAATTGACAGACAGGTTTTAATATACCACTAAAGAAAATTTATTACATTACTGGTGAAGTCAGTTCATTAAAATGTACTTCTTCAATTTTTACTTTAATTACCCCTTTGGGAATCATCCCCAAAGCTAAGGCTGAAGCTTTAGACAAATCTAAATTACGACCTTTTATATAAGGGCCCCTGTCATTTATCCTTACAATAACTGATTTTTTGTTTTTTAAATTAGTTACTCTAAAATAAGTACCAAATTTAATCGATTTATGAGCAGCCGTAAATGACATTTGGTCGTATATCTCACCATTTGCCGTTAGCTTACCGTGGAATTTTGGGCCGTACCAGGAAGAAGTCCAAACCCCTTTTTGTTCAAAAGTCGGTTCAATTGAATAATTATCAATTGAACCATTTTTAAAACTATCATATTGTTTATTTATCTCAACTTCATTTGAATATGAAAAATCATAGAATTTGAAACCCCCAGCTGAGAATAAAATGACAATAATCAAAAATTGTAAATATACTTTCAAATACAGCCTCTTATGTTATTGATAAATTATGAACCTACTTAAAATTATTGCCTATTATTCACTAAGGCAATAGATTTTATATTATTTTAGCCTTTTTTAGTGTAATTCAAATATGCGACTATTTTAGTTTTTTAGTCGAAAATGAGTAAATTTTCTTTTTTTTTTCAAAAACAAGTTTTTCTTTTTGTTATATATAAGGTTAAGGTGTTTTTATAAACTATATTATAGATAAATAACATTAACTTATAAAATAAAACAAGTATTCAAATTCATTTAAATGAAAAATAATTTCCATATCCTTTCTCACTAGTAAAATAAAACCTCTCTAATCCAAGAAATAAAATATTAACAAAAAATTAAAACAGATTAGAAAACTTCATTTTTTTAAAAAATATAATTCATTTTAAAACTCTCAATATTGGCATATAACTTGACTTATTAATATTTACAAAAATGGAAAACAATAATGATTCGCGGGACTATTAAAGTAGATACAGAGATTTGTAAGGGTTGTGAGTTATGCATTACTGCCTGCCCTCAAAAAAGTCTTGGATTATCTAATAATATAAATTCTCACGGTTTTAAATATGTAGAGTTAATTCAGGATAATTGTACAGGTTGTATTAATTGTGCATTGGTTTGTCCGGATTCCGCAATTACGGTTTACAGACAAAGCAAAAACTCCATTAAGCAAAACAAAAAAGTTACAGTTTAGTTATGAACATGAAATACGATAATAATGTAAAACTGATGAAAGGAAATGAAGCTCTTGCTGAAGCTGCAATTAGAGCAGAGATTGACGGTTATTTTGGTTACCCAATTACTCCACAATCTGAAATATTAGAATATCTTTCTAAAAATTTTAATGAAGAAGATGGAGTAGTTCTACAAGCTGAAAGTGAAATTGCTGCAATAAATATGGTTTATGGTGCTGCCGGCTCTGGTAAAAGAGTTATGACTTCAACTTCAAGTCCGGGTATGAGTTTAATGCTTGAAGGTATTTCTTATATAACTGCAGCTCAATTACCATGTCTGCTTGTTAATGTTTCCAGAGGAGGTCCTGGTTTGGGGACTATTCAACCATCCCAGGCAGATTACTTCCAGTCAACAAAAGGCGGAGGTCACGGAGATTACAGATTAATTGTTTTGGCACCTAATTCAGTTCAGGAAATGGCGGATTTTGTTTTTGATGCAATTTATCTTGCTGAAAAATATAGAAACCCTGCACTTATTTTATCCGATGGTACACTTGGACAAATGATGGAAAAAGTCAGATTGCCTGAAAAGGGCTCACTCCCAAAATCTATACCTGAATGGGCTGCAAAAGGTAAAATTAAAAACAAAGAAAGAAATATAATTTATACATCTGCTGTTGATCCAACAGTAATGGAAAACCTAAATAAAGAACTTCAAAATAAATATGCATTATTACAACAAGAGGTCCGTTATGAGTTAAGTCAAATTGAAGATGCAGAAATATTAATTGTAGCTTTTGGTCTATCAGCCAGAATATGCAGTAAAGCACAAGAAATGGCAAATGATAATGGACTTTCGGTCGGTTTGTTAAGACCAATAACTTTATATCCATTTCCTTCAGATACTATTTATAAACTTGCACAAAAAGTACAGGCAATATTAGTGGTTGAATTAAGCGCGGGACAAATGGTAGAAGATGTTAAATTAGTAGTCAATGGAAGCTGCCCGGTATTTTTTCATGGGAGAATGGGCGGGGAAGTACCAACACCCGATGAGATATTTTTTGAATTAAAAAAAATAACAGACAAACAAGCAGTAAAAAACTAATTATGATAAATAAATGTGAAATAGAAGATTTAGAATTGGTTTATGAAAAACCGAAGACACTAACAGATACACCTATGCATTACTGTCCGGGATGTGGTCACGGAGTTATTAATAAATTGATTATGGAAGTTATTGATGAATTAAAAATTCAAGATAAAACTGTAGGTGTTGCTCCTGTTGGTTGTGCTGTGTTTGAATACAGATATATGGATATTGATATGATTGAAGCACCTCACGGAAGAGCAAGCGCAGTTGCAACAGGTGTTAAAAGAGTTAATCCGGATAAATATGTTTTTTCATATCAGGGTGATGGTGATTTAGCAGCGATTGGAACTTCAGAGACAATACATACCGTAAACCGTGGTGAAAATATTTTAATGCTTTTTATTAATAATGCTATTTACGGAATGACAGGCGGACAGATGGCACCAACAACATTGATCGGACAAAAAACATCTACCTCCCCATTCGGAAGATCAGTAAAGAATAATGGTTTCCCTTTAAATATTACAGAACTAATTTCTAAACTGGATGGAGCTTTTTATGTAACTAGACATTCTGTACACAAACCTAACTCAGTTAGAAAATTAAAAAAGGCAATACAAAAATCATTTGAATATCAAAAAGAAAATAAAGGAACTTGTTTCATAGAAGTAATTTCAAATTGTCCTGCCGGTTGGGGCATGACACCTCTAAAAAGTAATGAATGGCTTGAAGAAAATTTAATACCGAAGTATCCTTTGGGTGATATTAAAGTACCAACAAAAAATTAATAATTATGGATAAAATTCACGAAATAGTTTTTGCAGGATTTGGCGGACAGGGAATCCTTTCTATGGGTAAAATTCTCGCCTACGCCGGCCTTGAAGAAGGATATGAAGTTTGTTGGCTGCCTTCTTACGGGCCTGAAATGAGAGGTGGTACAGCAAATTGTTCTGTTATTATTTCTTCTAGAAAAATATTATCACCCATTTCAACAAAATATGATTGTGGAATTTTACTCAATCAACCTTCAATGGATAAATTTGAAAGCAAAATAAAATCCTGTGGAATTTGTATATATGAAAAAGCAGAAATTATTAAAGTTACTGAAAGAGAAGATATAAATATTTTAGGTCTATCTGCTTTTGAAGAAGCACAAAAAATGGAAGTAAAGCAAGTCGCAAATATGATTGTGCTTGGGGCTCTTATTAATAATATTAACATTGTTAAAATTGAAAGTGTCTTAAAAGCTTTAGAAGATGTTCTGCCAGCAAGACATCATCATCTTATCCCTTTAAATAAAAAGGCATTGTTAAAGGGAATGGAATTAGCTGAAAAAGAATTTATACATTAACTTAGGGGATGTAATGAAAACAAAAGAAAAAGATTGCATGCATGAATGCAAAGATACTTGCTCCTCTTTGAATGAAGCTCTTAGAAAAGAAGCTGCAATTGCAAGGTACTACGAAAATATGATTGAACAATGTAATATGCCTGATGTTAAATCATTAATAAATGATTTAATTGAAGATAAAAGATCTGGTATACTAAGGATCATAAAAAAACTGAATGAAATACACGCAAGATCTCAAGTAATAGATGGTATTTCAAACAGTTTTAATCAAACAGCTATTTAAACGAAGATCAATTTTTACTCAATTTTCAAATTTGACAAGCGTATGTTTAATCCATATATTTCGAGCCTAAATTTTACATCGCGGGTCCGTCATTTAAGTAAACTTAAATGCCGAGATAAAGTGGAGCAATTGGTAGTTTATTAAAAAGCTGAACCGTGTTTATTTGT
>PFGS01000211.1 GCA_002783525.1 Ignavibacteriales bacterium CG12_big_fil_rev_8_21_14_0_65_30_8
ACGAAAGTGGGAATCTCTTATATTCTTTTTGATTTAAGAACACCGATTAACGAATTATGATTTTAGAAGATTATGATCTTCCCTTTACTTAAACATCTCCGGATGCTTTAAATGAAAATTGGTTGCATCCTGAAAAAATTTTGCCGCTGAAATTATTAATCCTTCATCAAACAATCTGCCTGTAAATGTTATACTTGTGGGAGTTCCATCTTTAGAAAATCCGTTTGGTACAACAACGCTGGGATTTCCTGTCAGATTAGTCAAGAGCAAATTATTTCCTTCCCAGGATGGAGAAATATAAAAATCTATTTTTTGCATTAATTCATACATTTTTTGAATCAACAAAAAACGAATTCTGTTTGCGTTTACATATTCTACTGCCGGAATAAATCTGGATGCTCTGAAAATATTTGACCACTCATATTTTCCCTGTCTTGTTAACAGATCATCCCTTCCGCTTAATGTAAGGTCATCAAAAGCAGCACCGGCTTCTGCCGTTAGTATTATTTGTATTGCATTTACCGGAATATCAGGCAGTTCAATCGGAATTAAGTCTGCACCTAATTTTTTTAATGTGTTAAGTGTAAGTGAGTCATGTAATTTAAAATCATATTTTTTATCAAAATCATTTTTTAAATAACCGATCTTTAGCTTTTTAAAATCGATTTTATTTGAGTAATTAAATGGATAATCATAAAGAGTCTGATCTTGTAGATCATTTCCGTAAATAGAATTAAAAACTATTGCAAGGTCTTCTGCGTTTCTACAAATTGAACCAATTTTATCCATTGACCAACTCAGTGCCATAGCTCCTGTTCTGCTTACTCTACCGTAAGTTGGTCTTAAACCGGATACACCGCAGACAGTAGAGGGAGAAATTATTGATCCCCATGTTTCTGTTCCTATTGCAAAGGGTACAAGTCCTGCAGATACTGCAGAAGCAGGGCCCGCGGAAGAACCACTTGAGCCTTTACTTGTATCCCAAGGATTTCTTGTCCTTCCACCGAACCAATAATCATCCATTGCCAGAGCACCTAAAGTTAACTTAGCAACTAAAACTGCACCGGCTTTATTTAATTTTTTTACAACTTCTGCATCTTCATCAATATATTGATCTTTGTAAGGCATTGCACCCCAGGTAGTTTTATAGTTTTTAGTAGATAGTAAATCTTTTACTCCATATGGAATGCCCTGCAATGGACTTAGCACAATTCCTTTTTCAAAATTTTCATCTGCTTTTTTAGCTTGCTCAAATGCAAGTTCTTCTGTTAATGTTATTATACAATTCAAATCGGGATCAAATTTTTTGAGTCTTCCTAAATACATTTTTGTTAATTCAGTGGAAGTTACTTTTTTGGTTTTTAACAGTTCAGAAAGTTGTCCGATGGAGTAATATGCTAAGTCATTAATATCCTTTGGCATTATTACATTAGAATAATCACTTAAATTGAGAGAAGATTTTTTATTAGTGTTTTTAAAACCGATTGGAATAGGATTAAAAGAAACTGCCGGAACAACACTGTTTTTAAGTTTTGTATCCCTTATTGTTTTATAATAATCTAATTGTTCCTTAAGTAAAACTTGCATAGAATCTTTTTCTTTGGTAGTGAATTGCAGCCCTATTAAATTACCAGCCTCAGTGATCATTATATTTGTAATTACTACTTCATCTGTGCTTTTAACAATAAAACCGGTAGCAAACGATAAAATTATTAACAGAAATAATCCAAAATATTTTTTTGTTTTACTTTGCATAATATACTCCGATGTTATTAACTTATACTTACTTAAATTTATGAAATAAATTTCATAGATTGCAAATCAATACTTGAAAGCCTAATTATTAATTATAAAATGACAGAACTAAACTCTAAAAAAAATTCAATTAAAAAATTTATAAAAATAGCTGTGGTTCCACTTTTAGCTATTATAGCTTTTGTGGTCTATTCTCTTCAAACATCAGGTGATTATATTTTTAACGAAAACGAAGTTGTAAATGACAACGGAATAATCTACTTAAACACAGCAAGTAATGTTAAATTTGTTGGTAAAGAAAAATGTTACTCCTGCCACGCAGATATTTCTAATGATTATAAACACGCAGAGATGGGGCACTCATTAGAAAAACTTACTCCTGAAATTATTGTTGAAAAATATCCGCAATCAAAACCTGTGTATGATGAAAAGAACAATTACTATTATAGAATGTTCGAAAAGGATAATAAATATTTTCAAGAAGAATATCGCTTAGACGAAAACGGAAAAGTTATTCACAGAATTGTTAAGGAAGCTGAGTATTCTGTAGGTTCAGGACATAATTTAAGAATGTATTTTTATGAAATTAACAGAAGGTTTTATCAGCTGCCTTTAACATGGAATACATTTCAACAAACTTGGGTTTTAAGTCCCGGATACAAAGAAAATAAGAATTTAAGATTTTCCAGATTCGCTGCAAAAAAATGTATCAACTGTCACAGTGCTTATTTAAAAGAGACTCCCAACTCAATAGACAGATTTGAAAAACCATTTATGCTTGGCATTGGCTGTGAAAGATGTCACGGACCCGGTGAACTTCATATTAAATATGTTAATAACTCATTGGGTAAAATTTCGGAAAATGCAAAGACAATTGTAAATCCTTTAAATCTTTCATCAGATAGACAGTTATCAATTTGCATGCAGTGTCATCTTGAAGGGAAAGCCTGGGTTTTACAAAATGAAAACGGATCTTTTGATTTCAGAGCGGGACAATTACTTTCAAAGAACAGGTCTGTTTATTATCCAAAGGTAACTAAAACTGAAGCAATTGAAGTTGGCGACAGTCCCCACAGATTAATGATGAGTAAATGTTTTACAGAAAGCAACGGAAAATTAGTTTGTTTTACTTGTCACGATGTTCATAAATCAATTAAAACATTTCAGATTCAGCATTATAATGATAAGTGTTTAGGCTGCCATCCTTCTAAAGAAATAAACATGATAAAGGGTTTTTCACATAATGCCTCACTTAACTGTGTCCCTTGCCATATGAAACAAACTGGTACAGCAAATACATTGCACGGAGTTTCTTTATCAGATCACTGGATAAGAAAGGACGCTTATAAATCAGTTATCAATTGGGATATAGTCCGTCATCCTGAAAAACAACCTACTATTGAACTGGTAGCAGCGATAGATGAAAACGACAAATTAAAAGATGCAAGAAAAGGAATAGCTTATCTGGAGTATTTTAAAGAATACGATCACAGAGAAGATTATTTAGATTCATCTGTTACTTATTTGGAAAAAGGATTAATTAATAATCCAAATGCAAGAACATTTTTTTATTTGGCAGAAGTTTATTTTGAAAAAGGAAAACTTCAAGCTGCGGTTAGAAATTTAGACGAAGCTCTTAAATTGAAACCGGATTATCACGAAGCAAATTATTTGTTGGGTAAAATATATAGAAGCACAAAACAATATGACCTTGCTATTTCTTCAATTATTAAAGCAATAGATTCAAAACCTGAAGAAGTTTCATATTTGGAATTATTGGGTATAGTTTATTTTGAAAATTCTTTATATCAAAAAGCAGAAGAGCTTTTAAATAAAGCCAAAGAAATGGACGGCACAAATCCATATGTATATTTTACTTTGGGAAACATTTATGCTATCGGGTATAAAAACGGAAAGAAAGCAATAAATTATTACAAACAGGCTTTAGCTTTAGACCCTGACATACCAAATGGCTACTTAAACTTGGGCAATTCCTATGCAATGTTAAATAATGCCGAAGAAGCTATTGCAAGTTTTAAAAAACAAATATCAATAAATCCAAAATCTATATTAGCACTAATAAATCTAGGAAGGATTTATAAATTAATGGGTAATAAAAATTTAGGAAATAAATATTTAAGACAAGCATTAAAAATTGATCCTAACTCACAAACTGCTAAATTATATCTTATTCAATAAAACTCAGGTCATTCCGTAATAATTATTCATCAAACATTAGTTTAAGCAATAAAAAAACCGTACAGTCTATTCGGCTGTACGGTTAATATTAACTAATAATTTTTATTAGGAGATTATACTCCTGCTAAACTATTAGAAGGCAAAGCTAACACCAAATATATGGTTTCCACCAAAGAAGTCAGAATGCTTGTAAGCATAATCAACTTGTAAGGCTATGCCGGATAGGTCATAATTAAGACCAACACCAGCTGAATAATCATATATAAAGTTTTCGCTGTTTGCAGCTTGCATTTGATAACCGGCTCTGATAAATAGAGTGTTATCATATCCATATTCTAATCCAAATTTATAACCATCTTCTGAGAAGTTGTTGTTCTGGAATAAGCTTGTTATTAAAAGTGAATTATGCTCGTCTATAGAAGGTGCATAGCTTAAGCCAAGTTCAAAAGAAGCTGGCAAATCAAAAGCTGCTGAATTAATAGAGGTAAAGTTAGGTGGACGATTTTGATCGCCAACAGTAGCTATTCTTAACAAACCGGGACCATCAAATGTTTGTTGAGGTCCAATGTTTTTCATAACTACACCAAAACTTAAACCTGTAATATCAGCCAAATCTTGATAAGCTACACCAACATTAAATGCAAATCCGCTTGCACTTACTTGGTCAATTGTTTCTGATATTAAATTAGCAGTAACACCAACTGAAATTTTATCAGTTAATCTTCTTGCATAAGTAATACCAGCTACTAGATCACGAGGTGCGAATGTTTGACCTGTACCGTCAGGATGTTCAGTTGTTGTTACAGGTATGTCTCCAATACCAAGTGATTTAATGGAAAACGATAGAACTCCAAATCCTTCAAAGTTTGCAGCAACAGCGCCATATTCTACACCAATATCAGCAATATAATCTTGATGTGAAAAGGTTAATGACGCTGA
>PFGS01000103.1 GCA_002783525.1 Ignavibacteriales bacterium CG12_big_fil_rev_8_21_14_0_65_30_8
AGAAGCATATAATTCTTCAACATTAAATTCACCATCTTCGTATGCTATATCTGCAGTAGCCTTTGCATAAGGATTTAAATAATCGTCAATAAATAATTCTAATTCAGGTGTATTAAAAATAAGTTTACCTTTATTTTCAACATCTTTCCCCAAAAAAGTTTGTGTATTGAAAGTACCAATTACACTAACATTAGGATTAACATTAGACTGTGCATTTATTTGTAAAGTAAAAATTATTATTATAAAATTTATCAACCAATATTTCATATTTATCTCCCTTATTGTTTATAAATTCAAATATCTTAAAAGTAAGATATTTCTCGAAATTAGAACTTAAACAAGAATAGTAATGTGTTTGAAATAAAGGTTAAACCGGGGGTGCTCTAGGTATTAAATTTGAAGAAAGAAGTAGTATATAATCATTATTTAGATCAGGGCAATTTAAATTTGCCAAATTTGTTATTTTAAGAAAATCAATATTTGAATTATCGTAATTTAGAACAGACTGATTAAATTGATGAATGCTACAAAATGATAAGAAATCTTTACTTAAATCTGAGGTTTTAATGGGTGAATTTGATTTTTGAGTATATGAAGATATTTCATTCAGATTAAATTTATGAATATGAAATACACCGAACATAGCGAAAGTAAGAAATTCTACTAATAAGAATATGGCAAATTTCTTTCTATATTTTTTCGATATCTTATTCATTTCATACAAAACTAAATATAATTTTTATGTTCTTCAAGGAAATTATTTCTAATGGTTTTGCATAATACTTTGCTTTCAAAACAGTTAAAATGTAAATTTGAAAAACTTTATTTCTAATTTGTTCCAAATATTTATATGAATAAATTCAATGGCGTAGACTATTATAATTCTGAATCTCTGTTAACTGAAGATGAAATAATGGTAAGAAATACTGTAAGGGAATTTGTTTCAAAAGAAGTAATTCCTATTATCGAAAAACATTATAGTACAGATTCTTTTCCAATTCATTTAGTACCCAAAATGGCCGAGTTAGGAATGCTTGGTTCAAATCTTCCTGAAGAATTTAGTTGTGCAGGTTTAAATAATGTTGCCTACGGATTAATAATGCAAGAACTTGAAAGGGGTGACAGCGGAATAAGAAGTTTTGCATCAGTACAAGGCGCTTTGGTTATGTATCCGATTTTTACTTTTGGTTCAGAAGACCAAAAAAAGAAATGGCTCCCACTATTGGCTAAGGGAGAAAAAATTGGTTGTTTTGGTTTAACGGAACCAAACCATGGATCAAATCCCGGAGGGATGGAAAGTAAGGCTGTAAGAGTAGATGGCGGCTATATTTTGAACGGATCAAAGATGTGGATAACTAATGGAACTATTGCTGATATAGCTATTGTTTGGGCTAAATTGGATGATATTGTAAGAGGTTTCATTGTTGAAAAAGCGTTCAAAGGTTTCACTGCTCCCGTAATGAAGGGAAAGCATTCTTTAAGAGCATCTGTAACTTCGGAACTTGTATTTGATGATGTTTTTGTACCGGAAGAAAATTTATTGCCAAAAACAACCGGACTGAAAAACCCTTTAATGTGTTTGAATCAAGCCAGATATGGAATAGCTTGGGGAGTTGTTGGTTCAATGATGGAATGTTATGAAACGGCTCTTGAATATGCAAAAACGAGAATACAATTTGAAAAACCTATTGCTGCTTTTCAAATAACTCAAGAAAAATTGGTATATTTTCTTACAGAAATAACAAAATCTCAACTATTGAATATTCAATTGGGAAGAATGAAGGATAATGGTAGCTTAAAATTTACACAGGTTTCTTTGGCTAAAAGAAACAATTGTGAAAAGGCTTTGGAGATTGCAAGAATGAGCAGAGAAATATTGGGAGCAAATGGAATTTCTAATGAATATCCGATTATGCGACACTCAGCAAATCTTGAATCAGTTAAAACTTATGAAGGAACACACGAAATGCATACTTTAATAATAGGTGAAGACATAACCGGTTATAGTGCTTTTTCATAATTAGTTAGAGCGATTTATTTAACTTCTAATATAAAGTCAAAAACAAATGAAAAATGAAAATAAGATACGAGAAGGATTAACTTTTGATGATATACTGCTTGTACCAAGAAAATCATCTGTGCTCCCAAGAGATGTTGATATTTCTACATTTCTAACGCCTGAAATAAAGTTAAATATTCCATTAATATCAGCTGCAATGGATACGGTTACTGAATCTTCAATGGCAATTGCTATGGCAAGAGAGGGAGGAATTGGAATTATTCATAAGAATATGTCTATTGAAAAACAGAGCAAAGAAGTTGATAGAGTAAAGAGATCAGAAAGTGGAATGATTAGGGATCCAATAAAATTATCACCTGATAATACTGTAAAAGAAGCATTACAATTAATGAGTGAATATCATATATCCGGAATACCTATTACTAATAAAAATGATATTCTGGTAGGGATTATTACAAATAGAGATCTTAGGTTTGAACCTAATGTTAACTATAAAATTAGCCAACTGATGACAAAGGAAAATCTTATTACAGCCGATGAAAAAACAGACCTTAAAAAAGCAGAAAAAATTTTACAGAAATATAAAATTGAAAAACTTCCGGTAATCAATAAATCAGGTAAATTAGTTGGACTTATTACTTTTAAAGACATACAAAAGAAAAAATCTCATCCACTAGCGTGCAAAGATAATAGAGGGCGTTTAAGAGTGGGAGCAGCAGTTGGTGTTACAAATGATGTTATTGACAGAGTTCAATCGTTAGTGAATTACGGAGTTGATACTGTTGTAATTGATACAGCTCATGGTCATTCAGAAGGTGTTTTAAAGACAATAAAAGAGATAAGAAGAAAATTTAAATATGAGCAGTTAATTGCTGGTAATATAGCAACTTATAAATCAGCAATTGATATGCTAAAATGTAAGGTTGATGCGATTAAAGTAGGAATTGGACCGGGATCAATTTGTACTACTAGAGTAATTGCCGGTATTGGTGTTCCTCAAATATCAGCTATTATGGATGTAAGAAAAGCATTAACTAAATCAAATATTCCTTTGATTGCTGACGGTGGCATAAAACAAACCGGTGATGTTCCAAAAGCTATTGCTTCCGGAGCAGACTCAATAATGATTGGGGGAATGTTTGCAGGAGTAGAAGAAAGTCCCGGTGAAAAAGTTTTATACGAGGGGAGAAGTTTTAAAATGTACAGAGGAATGGGATCTATCGGGGCTATGAAAGAAGGAAGTAAAGACAGATATTTTCAGGACACAGAAGATGAAATAAAAAAATTAGTACCTGAAGGTATTGAAGGAAGAGTTCCTTATAAAGGATATTTATCCGACACAGTTTATCAATTTACGGGTGGTTTGAGGGCAGCAATGGGATATTGCGGAGCTAAAAACATAAAGGTACTTCAGGAGAATGCTGAATTTATTAAAATTACTGATGCCGGAATGAAAGAAAGTCATCCTCATGATATATTTATAACTAAAGAATCACCAAATTATCATTCATAATTAATAATTTATTTTCTGGGGGTATTTTAAAAAATGCACAAAGTTTTAGTTATTGCTTATTATTTCCCGCCAATTGGGCTTAGCGGAGTTCAGCGTACTTTAAAATTTGTAAAATATTTTAAAAATTATAACTGGGAACCAACTGTATTAACTACTTCTGATATCGGTTATTATGCGCATGATAATTCTTTGCTAAAAGAAGTTGAAGATGCTAATATTAAAGTTGAAAGGGTAACCGGAGGAGAAATAAATTCTTTAATTAAAAAGAATGGTACAGTAAAAATACCATCAGAAAAAATAAGGAAATTATTTTCTTATATAAGTCAAACATTTTTTATCCCGGATAACAAAGTTAACTGGTCTAAAAAAGCAATTGAAAAAGCAAGAGAAATATTAAAAAGAGAAAAATTTGATATAATTTTTGTAACTGCTCCTCCTTTTTCAACATTTAATATGGCTGTGGAATTAAAGAAGGAGTTTAATGTACCCCTTGTTATAGATTACCGTGATCTTTGGTTTGAAAGTTACTTTTCTTTTTATCCTACATTGCTGCATAAATCAATGCAAAAAAAAATGGAATACAATGCATTAAAGGCAGCTGATAAAATTACAGTTACAAATAGAGTTATTAAAGAAAAAATAATGAATACATATCAATTTTTATCATATGATGATGTGACTATTTTAACCCACGGTTTTGATCCAATGGATTTTAAAAATTTAGAACCTGAAAAAAGAACAAACAAAAGGATGATAATCTCTTATTCTGGTATTTTTATGGAGTACAATTCACCTGAGTACTTCTTAAAAGCATTTAAAGAAATTTCTATAGAGAGACCCGAAATTGCGGCAAATATTGAACTTCATTTTATTGGGTTTTTAAGAAAAGAAAATAAAAAATTAGTAAAGAAATTACAACTTGAAGATTTTGTAAAAGACTTTGGATATATTGAACATAAAGAAGCTGTAAGAAAATTAGTCTCAAGTGATTTGCTTTGGTTTATGATAGGAAAGAAACAAAATATTGATGCTCTTTTACCTGGTAAATTATTTGAATATGTGGGTTCAAAAAAACCAATTCTTGCTTGTATTCCTGATGGTGCAGCAAAAAATGTTTTACAAAAATATGGTGCTTCATTTATTACAGATCCTTTTAATATAAATGAGATCAAAAGCGCAATTATCAAAGTATATGAATTGTATAAAAATAATAATCTGCCTAAACCGGATGAAAACTTTATTGAACAATATAGAAGAGACTTTTTAACAGAACAACTATGTAAAGAATTTCAATTTTGTATGAAAGCGGAAGAGTAATGAATGTTGCTATAATAGGATCCGGGGGAAGAGAGCATGCTTTAGCTCTTAAAATCAGTAAAAGCCCTACCTTAAATGAATTATATATTATTCCCGGAAATCCCGGAACAACACAATGCGGAACAAATGTTGAACTAGATGTTAGTGATCATCCATCAATATATAATTTTTGCACAGATAAAAATATATCACTTGTTGTAGTCGGACCAGAAGCTCCTTTAGTAGCCGGATT
>PFGS01000243.1:0-839 GCA_002783525.1 Ignavibacteriales bacterium CG12_big_fil_rev_8_21_14_0_65_30_8
AAAACATTATCTCCCATTTCAGCAATATTAAGATAAACCTCTATAATTCTTTTTTTATTCCACAATAATTCCAGCAATAAAGTGTAGTATGCTTCAAAGCCTTTTCTAATAAAACTTTTTCCTTCCCACAAAAATAAATTTTTAGCTACCTGCTGAGTTATTGTACTTGCTCCTCTCAGTCTTCTTCTTTTCTTACTTTCTTTAATTGCCTTATTTATTTGTTCAATGTCAAAGCCAAAATGTGTTGGAAAATTTTGATCTTCTGAAGCTACAACAGCTAATGCCATTTCTTTTGATATGTTTTTGTAATTATACCATTTATATTTAATTGGTTTTTTGTTAACGGAGAAAAAATAATTTATTTGTCTCTGTAACATTACAGAACTTGTAAAAGGACTTATCCAATTAAAAAACAAAACCTGGAGTAAAGTAATTGCAAATAAAACCAGCAATACTTTTCCTGCTTTAACAAATATTCTTTTTAACAGACCTTTTTTGTTCTTCATTTAAATTTTATAAGAGATTAGAACCCGAACATCTTAACGGCCATAATTAAAATAGCTGTGATAAGAATGAATCTTATAAATTTTTCTCCTTTTTTAACTGAGAATTTTGCACCCCACCAGCCGCCCAAAGCACTGCCGATACCAAGCGATAAACCAAAAACCCAATTTACATTATCAGTTATAGCAAAAATTAATACAGCGGGTATAGTATAAATAAAAACAATAAAAACTTTGTGCATATTGGTTACAACAAGATTAAATTTCATAAGATAATTAAGGGATGCCATCAGTAAAAAACCGACACCAACCTGTATAAAACCTCCGTAAAAACCA
>PFGS01000243.1:885-5868 GCA_002783525.1 Ignavibacteriales bacterium CG12_big_fil_rev_8_21_14_0_65_30_8
TACACCTTTATTATTGAAGTTAATGTTCTTTTTATGAAAGACTATTGATAGAACAATACCAATCATCACAACACCCAGAATTTTCTGAAACAGCAGATCATCAATTTTTACTGCTAAAATGGCTCCGGCAATTGCACCGGGAAGAGTAAATAATGAAAGCCTTAAACTTGTATTAAACTGATGATAATCTTCTTTTTTAAAAGATTGAATGGCTGAAATATTTTGGATTATAAGCGAAACCCGGTTAGTTCCATTTGCTAAAGCAGAATCTAAACCAAGGAAAATTAAAGTTGGCAGGGTTAAAGAAGAACCGCCCCCCGCATTTACATTTATAAATCCGGCAATTAGGCCTACTCCGAACAAAATTAATATTGAATTTATTTCTGACAAATTAATCTCTGTATTTTTATATGGGTTAAATTATAGAAAATTATATAATTATTTTTATTTTAAGGGAACTTATTAAAAATTAATTTTGTAAAAACGCATTAGTAAAAAATAAACTTTAAAAAATTTATTATTGTTTATGGACATTAAAGTTGAGAACCTCACTAAAATTTACGGCACAGAAAAAGCCGTAGATTCAATTTCGTTCAATGTAAAACCGGGTGAAATATTAGGATTTCTTGGTCCAAACGGTGCAGGAAAATCCACCACAATGAAAATAATTACCTGTTTTATGGCTCCTAACAGTGGCGATGTAAAAATAGGCGGTCATTCAATTAATAATAATTCAAAAGATATAAAAAGAAAAATAGGTTACCTGCCTGAAAATAATCCGCTCTACCTTGATATGCCTGTCCTAGAATATCTTTCCTTTGTTGCCGAACTGCAAGGTGTTGAAAAAGATAAAATCCAAGAAAAGTTAGTAGAAATGGTAATGCTCTGTGGTTTGGAAGAAGAAAAACATAAAAAGATTGGAGAGCTTTCAAAAGGATATAGGCAAAGAGTTGGTCTTGCACAGGCTATGATTCACGATCCTGAAATATTAATTCTTGACGAACCAACTTCCGGCTTGGACCCTAATCAAATTATTGAAATAAGAAAACTAATTAAGGAATTAGGAAGACATAAAACTGTAATACTAAGCACACATATTTTACCTGAAGTTGAAGCAACTTGCGACAGGATACTAATTATTAACAAAGGTAAAATTGTTGCTGACGGAACTTCTGAGTCATTGCGCAAACAAGCACAGGGAGGAGGATTTATAAGAATTAAAATTGATGGTGAAGAAGATACAGATAAATTATTTTCTTCATTTATGGACTTGAAATCTGTTACAAAAGTTGACCCATCTAAAGAAGACAAATATGTGTTTAATATAACCGGCGGAGATGGTTTAACTACGCAAAAAGAAATATTCAAACTTTGTGTTAAAAAGAAATGGACATTGCTGGAGATGACCCCGGTTGAAACAAAATTAGAAGATATTTTTAAAGAATTAACAACAAACTAAAATAAGAATTGTAGGAATGTATGATTGTATGGCTGAATGGATGTATGTAATATTTAGATATTATTTCTCATACAAGCATACATTCATACTCAAAAATTTAGTCGTTATATAATATAATTTTAAAATTATGATAACTAACAAGATTGGGAAAACACATAAATGAAAATTTGGACTATCTCTTTAAAAGAATTCAGAACATTTTTTGATTCACTTACAGCCTATATTTTACTAGTAGTGTTTTTAGGCTTAAGCGGATTCTTTACCTGGATTTCCGGATCAGATATTTTCTTAATTGGACAAGCAACACTCCAGCCGTTTTTTTCAGTTGCATATTGGACCCTTTTTTTCTTCATACCTGCACTTACAATGAGGATGCTTGCCGAAGAAAATAACTCCGGTACAATAGAATTACTTTTAACAAAACCTGTAACAGATTGGGAAATAATCATTGGAAAATTTACTGCTTGTTTAATGCTGATAATCGACGCATTAATTTTAACGCTTCCTTTTTATATAAGCGTGGCTTTTTTAGGTAATGTTGATAACGGAGCTGTAATTAGCGGATATCTTGGTCTTATTTTAATAAGTTCTGCATACATCGGCATAGGACTTTTTGCAAGCAGTATTTCAAACAATCAAATTGTTTCCTTTCTTATTTCTCTTTTTATAGGCGTTTTCTTCTTAATTATTTTTGATGTATTGGCATCCGATTTAACAGGAATATTTGGAGGAGTTTTAAATTATTTAAGTCTGTCAACTCATTTTCAGTCAATCTCAAGAGGAGTTATTGACAGCAGGGACATTATTTATTTTTTAAGTATTAGCGGTTTTGGATTAATACTAGCAGCAACATCTTTATCAAAAAGAAATATTATTGATTAACATATGCTTACTAAGAAAAAAGTTTTAACAAATTTATTATTGATACTCGGTATCATTTTATTACTTAATATAATTTCAAATAGGTTTTTCTTAAGACTTGATTTTACGGAAGATAGCAGATATACTTTAAACGAAGCAACAAAGAACATCTTAAAATCTTTAGAAGATCCAATTACAATTAACGCATACTTTTCAGAAAACATGCCTCCAAACATAGCAAAGGTAAAAGAAGATTTTAAAGATATGCTGATTGAATATAACAGTATTTCAAATGGGCAAATACAATATGATTTTATAAATCCAAATGTTGACCAAAAATCAGAAGTTGAAGCGCAGCGTGCAGGTATTCAGCCTGTAATGATAAATGTAAGAGAAAGAGATCAGATGAAACAGCAAAGAGCATACTTGGGCGCTGTTTTAGAATATAAAGAAAGAAAAGAAATTATTCCTGTTATTCAACCCGGTGCTGCTATGGAATATGATCTTACAACTAATATTAAGAAACTGACGTTAACACAAAAAACAAGAATAGCTTTTCTTAAAGGAGGCGGTGAACCGGAACTATCTTCTCTCCCTCAATTGGTACAACAATTATCTGTAATGTATGATGTACAGCCTTTTGAATTTTCAGATACAACCGCACTTACAAATCAAATTAAAACTTTAGTTATTGTTGCTCCGGCAGATACAATTAAACCTGAAGAATTAAATCAATTAGATAATTATCTTACCGGCGGCGGAAGAATATTGCTTGCACTTAACAGAGTAAATGGAAATTTATCTAATGCTACTGGTTCTGTTGTTAGTACAGGATTCAACGACTGGCTTAAAAAATACGGAATAAATATAGAGGGCAAATTTATTATAGATATAAGTAGTGGCAGCGTTATGGTTAGCCAAAACCAAGGTGGCTTTGTTATGCGAACACCTGTTAAATTTCCTTACTTACCCATTATAAATAATTTTGCAGATCATCCGATCTCAAAAGGGATCGAATCTGTAATTATGCAGTTTGCCAGCCCGATTGAAATTACACCGAAAGATAGTTCATTAAAATTCAGTGTATTTGCCAAGACTTCTAAAACCAGCGGTACAGAAATACCTCCTATTTATTTTAATGTAATGAAACAATGGACAAGAAATGATTTTCCTCTATCAAACATTCCTGTTGGTGTGGCAGTTGAAGGTAATTTTAAGAATAATGTTTATTCAAAAATGGTGGTTTTAAGCGATGGTGATTTTGTAATTAACGGTGTAGGGCAGCAGCAAAGAAAACTTGAAGCAGATAATATAAACATTGTTTCAAATGCAATTGATTGGCTTTCTGATGATACAGGTTTAATTGCATTAAGAACTAAAGGTGTTACCAACAGACCCATTGATGCAACATTAAAACCGGGGACAAAAATATTAATTAAATATTTAAACTTTTTACTTCCTATAATATTAATAATAGGCTACGGTCTGGTTCGCTATCAAATTCGTAAGAAAAAAAGAAATAAATGGATGAACGAGAAATATGTTTAACAATTTTTCCAACAAAAAATTAATAATTGTATTTTCAGTTTTATTGGTAGTTGTAGTTTTAATGTTTTTAATAGATTCAAATCCAAATGAATCTACATTTAAAAAAGATATAATAGACATTAATAAAAATGATATTACTTCCATTTTAATCTATCCAAAGGTAACAAATCACAAAGAGGTTAAATTATATAAACAGGGAAATGATTGGTTTGTTAATTTGGAAAACGGAAAAACAGCAAGTGTTCCGCAAGAAAAAGTTGACGGTCTTTTAGATTCATTTGATAAAATGAGACCAACCAGGATAGTAACTAAATCTCCCGATAAATGGAGTGCTTTTCAAGTCGATACTTCCGGAACGCAAGTTAAAGTTTATGAAGGAGATGACCTTACCTTAGATATTGTATTAGGAAGGTATATTTTTAAGCAAAACCGCACTTTTTCTTCCTATTTTAAACTTTATGATGAAAATGATGTTTATGAAGTTGATGGATTGTTATCGATTACCTTCAATCAAAATGCTAATTTCTTTAGAGATTTTCATTTAGTATTTGATTCTTATAATAACTGGGATAAAGTTATATTTACTTATCCTGCCGACAGTTCATTTACCCTTGTTAAAAAAGATAATGATTGGACAATATCCGCTATAAAAACAGATTCTGCTAAAACTGCTAATTATTTAAATTCTCTTTCAACTTTAACCAATTCTAATTTTGAAGATAATCTAGATAAATCTTTATTGAGCAAAGCTTATTATACAATTACAATAGAGAGTAAGGAAAAAGGCACAATAACAATTTCATCATTTGGTGAAGATGAAAATGCAATTATCCATTCTTCAATGAGACCTGAGGTATATTTTAAGGCAGGTGCAAAAATATTTATGGATAGAACTTTTGTTGGGAAAAGAAGTTTCTTTAGTAATTAAAATAAATTAGATTCCCGATATCTTTAAGATATCGGGAATCTTTAAACAATCACATTATTTTTTCCACTCTTTTTTAATTTCTTCAATTGCTCTTTTTAGTTGCGGGTCTCTTCCTTCAATTCTGTCTTTAAAATTTGTCTCTACAAAAATATCCGGTGCAACACCTGTTATTTCAAGATCTTTTCCA
>PFGS01000145.1 GCA_002783525.1 Ignavibacteriales bacterium CG12_big_fil_rev_8_21_14_0_65_30_8
ACCTACATTTGTAGGAGCGCCCCCAAAATTTTCCAGAACGCTTGAATCAGAGATAACCATAAAGAGAACAAATAATACACCAACAGTTAATATAAATGCCGGTGCCAGGCTTCGCATTTTGGCCATCATAGCCATAATTTCAATTACTCCAAAGTGTGATTCTAAAAATATTTAAGAAAGTAAAAATAGATACATAACCCTAAAAATGCAATGTTTTTTAATCATTTTACTAATTCAATTGTTATATTTATAGTAATCTTATTTATATTAGAATCTGTATTGTACTGTTTTTATAAATTGTTAATTTTAGTGTAATTTATGACCGAAAAAGTTGACCTGCATACTCATACAAATCATTCAGACGGTTTTCATTCCCCGGAAGAATTAGTAAATATTGCAAAATCAAAAGGACTTAAGGCAATTGCTATCACTGATCACGACGCGATCAGTGCTTTTTCTGAAGCTCACTCATTTGGAAAAAAAATTGGAGTTGAGGTGGTTCCCGGTGTTGAATTAAGCACCGATGTTGGTGGAAATGAAGTTCATATACTTGGATATTTATTTAATCCTAAAGACAAGGACTTAAAAGCATATTTAAAATTTTTTAGAGATGAAAGATACAGACGTGCTTGCAAAATAATAGAAAGACTAAAAGGATTAGGATTTAATTTGGATGTTGATGAAATCGAATTAGCTACCAAACACTCTGCAATTGGAAGACCTCATATAGCAAAGCTATTATTAAAAAAAGGATATGTGAAATCATATGTAGAGGCATTTAATAAATACTTAGGTAATGGTTGTCCTGCTTTCGAAAAGAAAGTACATCTATCATCTCAAAGTGCTTTTAAAATTATAAGAGATGCTGGGGGAATTACATTTATTGCCCATCCTGGAAAAATGTCAGAACCACTCCTAAAAGATCTAATTGATGCCGGAGTTGATGGAATTGAGGTTTTTCATCCATCCCATTCACTTAGATTGATTAATTTTTATAAAGGGATTGTAAATGAATTTTTTCTGTTATCTTCTGGTGGTTCAGATTTTCACGGCGGTAAAAGAGAAGATGACGGAAATTTTGGTAAATATTATGTCGGGTACGAAACCCTTGAAAATTTAAAAATGAATATACAATAATTCCGCCTTGATTCAATGTTCACTAAAGTTTATACTACAAGCTCAGAAAATAATAATCAATTTAATTTAAATTTTGTATCTTTAATTAAAGATATTTATAACTTTTCTATAAAATTTTTATGAAAATAAAAGCATCTAAAACCCACTTATTTACATTATTACTCTTATCTTTTTTTATAACTCAGATTTCAGCACAACCCTTTACTAATTTCAGAAATTTTACAGATATGAAGCAAATCACCTCAATTCATACAGGTAATTCAGGTATCTGGGCTGCAACAAATGGTGGAGGATTTTTTTATAATACATCTGATAACAGCTTTACAACTTTGCACAAAACTGATGGATTGAATGGTATTAAATTAACTGCCGTTACAATAGACAATTCAGGTAAAATTTGGTTTGGCAGTGAAAACGGAGTAATAGATGTTTACAATCCTTCAAATAATTCTACTTCTTCTATTTTGGACATTTACAATTCAGGAAGAAGCAGTAAATCTATAAATCAGTTATCAATAACAGGAGATACAGTAATTGTTGCTACAGATTTTGGAATTTCTCTGATCAATGCAAATAGTTTACTTTTTCTGGATACTTTTTTTAAGTTCGGTTCTTTTACTTCTAACATACAAGTGAATAGTATTTTTAATAATGGATTAATTTACGCAGCTACTATTTCCGGAATTGCAATTCAAAAAAGCGGTGCTGTAAATTTATCTGCTCCTGAATCTTGGGATGTTTTTACTAATGCAAATGGTCTTCCTTCAAATACAATAAATAAAATTGTTAGTTATAAATCTAAACTTTATGCCGCAACAAATAGCGGACTTGCTCAATTTGATGGGACTTCCTGGTCTACAATTCTTTCTGAATTTTCAGGGAAAGTTGTTAAAGATCTTTTAGTAGTACAGGACTCACTTTTTATATTATCTCAAAATACAATTAGTGCTTATGATGGGAATCAGGCTTTTTCAAGATTTACTTCTTCTGTAAATTTAAACACTTTGGGATACTCTTCTACACTGGGTTTACTTTCTGGTTCTGATAAAGGAATGGTAAATATCTATAGTAATTCATCCTCTAATATTTTTCCAAATGGACCTGCAGCAAATCAATTTCCAAGTATGGTTGTTGATAATGATGGTAATCTTTGGTCAGCAAGTGGTAGAGATGTAACAGGAGTGGGTTTTTATAAATATGATGGAAGTACCTGGACTATCTTTGATAATTCAAATACAAATACACTTCCTTCTAATAGTTACCATGTAGCTTATGCCTCACCGAATAATGTAAAATATTTTGGTAATTGGGGTAGAGGCTTTGTTGAAGTCAAAGATAATTCAATTACAAATTATGATGTTAATAATACTGGTCTGGTAGGAATTGAAAGTGATCCAAATTTTCTTGTGATCTCAGGTTTTGGGGTTGATTCTAAAAACAACATCTGGATACTAAATTACTGGCCCGCAGATAAAAATACATTAAATGTTCTAACCTCTACAGGAACATGGTTCCATTTTAATATCCCTTCTGAAAATAATCTTATATTGCAAAAACATTTTAATTTAGTTGTTGATCAAAATGATACTAAATGGTTCAGCTCAACTGACTCTAAAAAAGCCGGTTTGTACTTTTTTAATGAAAACTCAACATTATCTAATCTTTCTGATGATATTTCCGGATATATTTCTAATGCAGACGGATTGAACAGTAATGCAATTTCCGCAATTGCTTTAGATAATAGAGGAGAATTGTGGGTCGGAAGTAGTTTTGGTGTGAATATTATTTCCAATTTAAGTGCAATAACTTCAAGCACTTCCAACTTAACTTTAAGTTCAGTATTTTCATTAAGGCAACAAAGCATTAATTGTATTGCAGTAGATCCATTAAATCAAAAATGGATCGGAACAAATCAAGGTTTACTTTTAGTTAATTCTGACGGATCAAAATTACTTACAACTTTGAATTCATCAAACTCAGCCTTACTTTCAGATATTATAACAAGTATTACAATTAAAGAAAATACCGGTGAAGTTTTTGTAGGCACTGATAACGGGCTCACATCATTTTTTACAACTGCTGTAAAACCTGCAAGTCAATTTTCTAAATTGTTTACATATCCAAGTCCATTTGTTATTGGAGATGGTAGTTCAGAATTAATTATTGACGGATTGATTAAAAATTCACAGATTAAAATTTTAAATGTTTCCGGAAAATTATTAAGAGAATTTTCTTCACCTGGTGGTAGAATTTCTTCCTGGGACGGAAAAGACCAAAGCGGTAAATTTGTAAGCAGTGGAGTTTATTTAATTGTTGCATATGATAAGGACGGAAACAATATAACCACAGGCAAAGTTGCCGTTCTTAGAAAATAATTCATTATTTTTCCATTCTTTTATTTAACCATTTAGATGATTGATCTACTTCAAATATCTCTACAATTTGGCGGAAAATATTTATACAGAGATATTTCCTTTAAAATTAATCTTGGGGATAAAATTGCATTAGTTGGGGCAAACGGTACAGGTAAATCATCTCTGCTAAAATTAATTACCGGAGAGATATCTCCCGAGTCCGGACAAATACAAAAAGCCAAATCAACATCCATTGGTTATCTTCCACAAGAAAATATAGTTCACAAAGGTAAAACCTTACTTGATGAGGCTATGTCTGCACTTACGGATATTACATTTTTAAGAGAAAAAGAAATCGATATTTCTGATCTGCTGAATCAAAAAGATTTGACCGATGAAGAACAAGAAGATCTAATAAATCAATTAGGAGAAGTGCACCACAGATTGGAAGATCTTGATTCATTCTCAAGTGAATCAAAAGTAAAAAAAATATTAATAGGGCTGGGTTTTAAAGAAGAAGAATTTTTGAAACCTACAGATCAATTCTCAGGTGGGTGGCAAATGAGAATTGCATTGGCAAAAATATTGATCTCTCAAAATGATTTAATCCTTTTGGATGAACCAACAAACCATTTGGATATAGATTCATTAAACTGGTTGACAAATTTTTTAAAAAATTATAACGGCGCTATTTTAACAGTCTCTCACGATAAACATTTTATAAATGAAATAACTAATAAAACACTGGAGTTATTCACCGGTAAATTCTATATGTATAACGGCACATATGATGCTTATTTAAATTATAAGGCAGAAAGGGACCAATTAAATTTAAAACAAGCCGAACAGCAAGAAAAAAAGATTAAAGAAACAGAAAAATTTATAGAAAGATTTCGGTATAAAGCTTCAAAAGCAAAACAAGTACAAAGCAGAATAAAACAATTAGATAAAATTGAAAAAATAGAACTTCCGGATAGTGAAAAATCTATCTCATTAAAATTTCCTGAAGTTCAAAAATCCGGTAAAGTTGTAGTTGAATTGGATTCAATATCCAAATCATTCGGACAAAAGACAGTATTTACAGATATTAACCTTCAAATTAACAGAGAAGATAAAATTGCTTTTGTAGGCCCAAATGGTGCTGGGAAAACTACTTTATCTAAAATAATTGCAGAAAAAATAAAACAAACTTCCGGTGAATTGGAGATCGGTTATAATGTTTTCTCTTCATACTACTCTCAAGATGTTGCTGATCAATTAGATAAAGACCAAACAATTTTAGAAACTCTCGAAGGAATGAACAGCGGATTAACACAAAATCAACTAAGGACTCTCCTTGGTTCTTTCTTATTCAGAGGAGATGATGTTTTTAAAAAGATCAAGGTTTTATCCGGAGGAGAAAAAAGCAGAGTTGCTTTAGCAAAAATTTTATTAACAAAATCCAATTTTATAATTTTAGATGAACCTACTAATCATTTAGATATGACATCATCTCAACTGCTCAGATCAGCTTTAGTTAATTTTTCAGGTTCATT
>PFGS01000084.1:0-4888 GCA_002783525.1 Ignavibacteriales bacterium CG12_big_fil_rev_8_21_14_0_65_30_8
TAAAAATGATTTTGAAAAAGAAGCTGAATTATTAAACTATACTGTAAGAGAAACAACACCATTTGCAAAAAGTACATTTGGAGTTCCAGGTATTGGCAATAATAAAGGGTTAATGGTATTTGCATTTGAAAATGGACTTAATTCAATTAGTGGAGAATTTACAGTGCCAAACGGATATGTTGTTGTTAAAATATCTGAAATTATTGATCCTTCAACCCAACCATTTGACCAGGTAAAGTCGACCGTTTCTCAGTTATTAAGAAGCAAAAGAAAATCTGAATTAGTATTTGAAAAAGCTTTAAATGTTAAATCAAAAATAAACGGAGATCTTTCTAAGGTTACTGAGTTTGACAAATATGCAACTGTAAGCAATGTAAAAGATATTACACCTAATGGAAGTATTCCAGGCGTTGGACAAGATTTTGCTTTTAATGATGCTGCATTAAATGCTGAATTAAATAAAATTACAGGACCAGTAAAAGGAAGAAGAGGTTCATTTTTGTTGAATGTTTTGAGCAAAACACCATTTGATTCATCTGCTTTTGCAATCCAAAAAAATACAATTAGAGATAATCTTTTGAATGAGAAAAAGAGATCATTAATTAATGATTGGATAACATTAATGAAGCAAAAAGCTGATATAGTAGATAACAGGTATTTGTTTTATGGAAATTAGTAAGAAATTAAGATAGTTCTAAAATAAATCCCCAAATAAATTTTATTTGGGGATTTTATTTTTAATTATATTTGTTGATTTTATATGCAATAAAATCAAAATTATTAAAATGAATAAAAAACTTATACTTTTACTTATCTTAATTTCTACGCCTTTGTTCTCACAATATAAAGGCAAAAAATTTTCAATCGGTTTTAATTTATATTATACAACAACCTCTAAAATCTTTCTTTACCCGAATTCATCTGATGAAATTCTTAGAAATAAATCAAATGATATTGATAAGTTTTTTGATTTTGGCTTAGAGTTTCGCTATAGGTTTTCAGAAGATATAATTTTAACAATTAGTTCAGAATATATTAAAACTATGCAGGATGGAATAAACATCACCGGTTTTGTCGGCGGCACAACTGTATCAATTAATGCTGAAGATGGATTTGAAATAGTACCTTTGGAACTTTCAATATTTTATGTTTTACCTGTCTCAACTGAAGAATTTAAATTTCTTATGGGTGGGGGAGGGGGAGTTTACTTTGGGAATCATTTAAGAAAAGTAGGTGCAGTAGAAGTAAATAATTTTTCTAGGGAGATAGGTTATGGAATTCATGTGGCTCTCTCTTTGCAGTATCTAGTAACCGAAAATTTTTCAGCTCAATTAGGAATGAAATTTAGAGATCCCGATTTTAGAGTAACAAGTCAATATACAAGTCCAACAGTTCAAATTAATGGTAGTACAGTTTTATTTCCACAAGATAAATTTGATTCCAGAATAAATGTAGATGGTGTTACTTTTACGTTAGGTGCCTATTATGATTTTTAACTTTTATTCTGTTTCCCATTTTTTCTCCTGATCTACATTTCCTTTATACTATTCCTTTTTTTTAATAGCTTTGTCAAGCTATGATAAATAAAATAATATATTTAGCAGGTTTTATGGCAACTGGTAAAAGTACCATCGGACCAATTTTGGCTAATGCTTTGGGATGGGATTTTTATGATCTGGATGAAATAATTGAAAAAAACTATAAAACAACTATTTCTAATTTATTCATAAAAAAAGGAGAAAATGATTTCAGAAAAATTGAATATACAACTCTGTTAAATCTAAACCCCGAAAAAAAATCTGTTGTTTCACTCGGCGGTGGAACAATGATAAATCAGGCCAATATTGCTTTAATGAAGAAAAAAGGTAAAATAATTTTATTTGAAACAGATATTGATGATCTCTATCAAAGAATGAAAAACAAAAAGAATAGACCATTAGCCCTTACTAAAGACGGTGATATACTTAATGAAAAGGATTTAAGAAATAAGATTAATTATCTTTTAAAAAAAAGAAAAAAATATTATGACCAGGCAGATATAAAAATTAATACCGGAAATGATAGAGTGGGAATTACAGTAGATAAATTAATTAAGATATTAAAAGAGAATACTTAAATGCCAAAAAAAATTAAAGTAAACTTAAAAGATAATTCATACAATATATGGATAGGCAGCTCTATCGAAAACAACATCTATGATTATTTTAAGAAATATTCTATACATAAAAATATATTAATTGTAATTGATGAAATAGTTTTTTTTAAACATAAAAAATTGTTAAACATATTTTCTAAAAAATATTTCCCAAAGATTAATTTTTATCGTTTAAATGTTAAAGAATCAGTAAAGTCATACAAAACTGTAAAAGAAATCCAATCATTTTTATTGGAAAAAAATTATTCCAGAGATACAGCGATTGTTGCTATTGGCGGTGGAGTAATTGGTGATTTAGCAGGTTTTGTTGCTTCCACTTATATGAGAGGAGTCCATCTGGTTAATATTCCAACTACGTTATTAGGTATGGTTGACAGCTCGGTTGGGGGGAAAACCGGTATAAATTTTAAAAATAAAAAAAATATAATCGGAACATTTTACCAGCCAAAGTTAGTGTTGGTTGATATGCAATTCTTATCAACTCTTTCCAAAGATGAAATTACTTCCGGTTTGGGTGAAATTATAAAATATGGATATTTATCAGATGAAAAATATTTTAACTATCTAATTAAGAATTATAAAGAAATATATTTTAACAATGCGAATGTAATTCAAAAATTGATCTACAATTCTTTGCTTTTAAAAAGTAGTGTAATTGAAAAAGATGAAAAGGAAAACAGCCTAAGAAAAATTCTAAATCTTGGGCATACATTTGCACATGCTTTTGAATCTGATCTAAATTTTAAAATTAAACATGGTTTTGCTGTAATAGCAGGTTTAAGTTCTTCATTTTATTTATCAGATCAATTAAATATTATAAATAAAAAAGATTTACAAAAATATTTATCATTATCCTCTGCAATAAAAGTAGGTACATTCTTAAATAAAATAGATAACAAAAATATTTATAAAATAATGAGATCCGATAAAAAAAATATTGATGATAAAGTTAGATTTGTTTTATTAAAAAATATTGGGGAGATTCTTGTTGATGTAATTGCAAAACCCTCTCAAGTATATTCGGCTTTAGATAAAACAAAAAAATTATATTTATGAAATATTCCTTCCTTATTGTAATAATATTTGCTTTGTTTATAAATGCACAACCGAAAAATGAAGTACGTGCAGTTTGGATAACAACGGCATTTAATTTGGACTGGCCTACAACTCAGGGTGCAAAAAATCAAAAGAGAGAAATTATTGATATTTTAGATTCACTAAAACTTGCAAATTTTAATACTATTTATTTGCAGGTAAGAGCAAGAGGAGATCTCCTTTATCCTTCTGATTATGAACCTTTTGCTAAATCATTAACCGGAAAGTTAGGTGAAGATCCGGGTTATGATCCATTAAAATATTTTATTGAAGAATCTCACAAAAGGGGAATTGAAATTCATGCCTGGTGGAATGTATATAAAGTATTTGGAAAAGAAATACCAGAAATGACAACACCAAAACATGTTGTTTTAGATAAACCTGAATTATGTAAATATTATAAAAACGAATGGTGGATGGATCCCGGAATCCCAAATACAAATAAATATTTATTAAAACTAATAATTGAATTAGTAACAAAATATGATCTGGATGGAATAAACTTTGATTACATGCGCTACCCCGACGAAGATTTTCCGGATGAACTTACCATTGAAACATACAGTAAAGGTTATGATAAATATAAATGGAGAAGGGAAAATATAAATAATTTTGTTTCACAAATTTATGATTCGATCAATTCATTAAAACCACACTTAAAAGTAGGTAGTTCTCCATTAGGCATATATAAGAACAACTTTGCTAAATCTTTTTTCTTTGAAGGCTATTTTAATGCTTCTCAAGATTCAAAGAAATGGATGGAAACAGAAAAGCATGATTATATTTCACCACAGATTTTCTGGAACATTGATTCAATTCCTAATTATAATGTTTTGTTAAGAGAATGGATATCCCTTGCTAATGGGAGACAAGTAATTTCAGGAATTGCTGCATATAAACTTTTATCCAAAGCTAATAATTGGAAACTTTCTGAAATAAGTGCTCAAATAGATTCAATAAGAAAAATTGGAGCTGATGGTATTTCAATTTATAGATTATCTTATTTGAGAAATAATGATAAAGATATTTATGAGCTTTTAAAGGAAAATAAATTTAAAAACGCAGCCGGTATTTCTCCATTAAGTTGGAAAGATACCACCAAACTGGATTCTCCTAAAAACTTTGAATTAAAATTTAATCACAAAGACCAATTATATATTTCTTTTATAGATTCTTTAAAACAAGAAATTAAATTATTTAATATTTATTTAAGTAAAACCATTCCCGTTGATATTACTGATATTAAAAACATTTACCGTTTACGCGTAACTAATACGGATTCAGTAATTATTGATAAAAAATATATAACATCGCAGCCAAATTATTTAACTGTTACAGCTCTGAGTAGAACAAATGTAGAAAGTAACAATTCAGATTATATTGTAATTAGAAAGATGAAGTTATTGGGATTAACTGTATTGCAGATCAATAATAAGTCTTATTTTTTGAATGAAGAAAAACTCTCTCAACCTATTCAGCAGGAATATTTAAAATAAAAACTGTCGGATTTTGAAGGCATAAATCCGACAGTTAGAGAGTGAGACAAGGAGGGATTTTATTTGCTAAACTAGTTTCAAGTAGTATAATGCAATATCCATACCATCCCGTTTTCTAATAATATAACTCAAAAACCAAGAA
>PFGS01000084.1:4904-5046 GCA_002783525.1 Ignavibacteriales bacterium CG12_big_fil_rev_8_21_14_0_65_30_8
TGTAATTTTTACAACAAAAAGGTAGAAATTACTTGCAAAATGGAGATAATTAAATTCTCTTTAAAAGAAAGGTGCCGTTAGACCTAAAAAAAATCTAACGGCAAAAGTGAGTCAATATGTGAGGTGCTATGCTTTATAACTA
>PFGS01000056.1 GCA_002783525.1 Ignavibacteriales bacterium CG12_big_fil_rev_8_21_14_0_65_30_8
GGTGCTTTTATAAATTTTTTAAAATTTTCTTCTACAAATATTGAGCTTACAAGTTCTTTTAAATAATTATTTGAAAGCTTCTCGATTCTTTTTTTAAATTCCTTTTCCATTTCTTTCAAATCTCTTTTTGATTTTGGAAGAAAATCAGAAGGTGAAACATTTTCGTCTTCTTTAACAGAGTGAACAGAAGAAACTTTTATTTGTAAGTTGTTTTGAAATTCATCCACAATTCCTTTAACAAACACCACCTTACCTTTTTGAATTTCATTATTTAAGTTTCCAATACCATCCCACATATTAGCATTAATACTGCGGGTTGCATCAGAAAATTCAAATGAGATAAAATCTTTACCTGTTTTAGTTTTTCTTAATTCAATTTTATTAACCAAAAGAAAATGATTAATAATTTCATCTTTGCTTAATTCGATAATATGTTTTTGTTCTTTCATTTTTTAATTTTTTATAACCTCAAAACAAATATCATTTGATATCTGTGTAAGAACCGATCTGTTAAGAAGCTCAATGTTAACAGCAATTGTTTTTCCTTTTGCTTCTTGTTTAATCACACCTATCACTCCTTCAAAAGGTCCGTCTAAAATTTTAACTTTAGCTCCTGGTACAATACCAGAATTTACAATTACATTTTCATCTTTTCTTAAAAAATTTTTTAAGTTTTCCATCTGCCATTTTGGAATTACAGCCGGACGTCCGTTATCAAAAATACATCTTACAATAGAAAATTGTTCGAGTGAAATATTCCTTTCTTTTTCATCAGCAAAAATAAAGATATAACCTTTTATTAGAGGTTCAGTGATTTTTTTCTTTCTGTCAGTCCATTGTTTTACTTTTGTAATTACAGGTAAATAAAAATCTATACCTGCTGATTCAAGTTGTTGTGAAGCTTTAAATTCTTGTTTTGGTTTTGTATAAAGGGCAAACCATTTTTTGTTATTATTTGATTCGTTCATATATAATTAAAAGGGCCGTCCAATAGAGTAATAGTTAAACCCCAATTCTCTCATTTTTAGAACATCAAAGACATTTCGTCCATCAAAAACAACCGGAGTGTTTAACATAGATTTAATTGTTTCAAAATTCGGGTTTCTAAATTCATTCCATTCTGTCATTAAAACCAGTGCATCTGCATTTTTAAGGGCATCATACTGATTAGAAACATATTTAATTGAATCACCTAAAACAGCTTTTGTTGTTCCAATTGCTTCCGGATCATAAGCTGTTATTTTCACAACGTTGTCTAACAATTTTTTGATTAATTTTAAAGCCGGTGCTTCTCTTACATCATCTGTGTTTGGTTTAAATGCCAATCCCCATACAGCGATTGTTTTACCTTTAATATCTGCGTTAAAATGTTTTAAGATCTTTTTATAAAATAGATCTATTTGATTTTCATTTACATTAACAACAGCGTTAAGTATTTTGAAATCATATTTGTTCTCATTGGCTGTATTAATTAACGCTTTTACATCTTTTGGAAAACAAGAACCGCCATATCCAACACCGGGGAACAAGAATCTTTTTCCTATTCTTGAATCGGAGCCAACACCGGCTCTAACCTTATCAACATCTGCACCAGTAAGTTCACACAAATTAGCTATTTCATTCATAAAAGAGATTTTTGTTGCCAAAAAGGAATTAGCTGCATACTTAATCATTTCTGCCGATTTTTCATCAACAAAATAAATGGGATTACCTGATCTAACGAATGGTTCGTAAAGCTGTTCCAAAAGTTTTCTTGAAGTCTCGTTTGTTGTTCCGATAATAATTCTTTCAGGTCTCATAAAATCATCAACAGCTAAACCTTCTCTTAAAAACTCCGGATTAGAAACTACATCAAAATTAAAAGTTGGTGTAGTTTTATTTATTGTTGTTTTTACTTTTTCGCTTGTACCAACCGGAACTGTACTTTTATCTACAACTATTTTAAAATCCCAGCTAGGGTTCTCACTGAATAAATTTCCTAAATCTTGTGCAACCTTTAAAATATAACTTAAATCAGCACTTCCATTTCCATCTTGAGGTGTTGGAAGACATAAAAAGATCATTGAAGATTTTTCAACAGCATGTTTTAAATTTGTAGTAAAATTAAGCCTACCGTTTTTTGTGTTTCTTTCAAAATAGTTCATTAATCCGGGTTCGTATATAGGCAATTCCCCGTTTTTCATTTTTTTAATTTTGTTTTTATCTACATCAACACAAATAACATTATTTCCCGTTTCCGCAAAACAGGTTCCTGTTACCAAACCGACATACCCCGTACCCACTACTGCAATATTCAATTATTCCTCCTTATTAAAGAAAATCCTATTAAAAATAGTTGTACAAATTTAATGCAGATAAGTTTTAAATTCCGCAGTTATTGCATCTTCTTCCAGAGGCTTCTCAATAAATGCTTTTACCGATAAATCTTTGTACATATTTTTAATTTCTTCATTTAGTTTTTCTACAATTACTAGTATAGGGAGTCTCCTTCCCCTTTCTTCTTTTCTTATCAACTTAACCAATTGAACTGCATCCATTAAAGGAAGTTCGTGCTGTGTAATAACTAACGACGGTGAGTTTTGTAATAACGAACTATACGCACTATAACCATCATCCATAATTTTCAATTGGTAATCAGTAAAATTCTGATTTACAGCAGATTCTATTTGTTTCTTTTCATCGGTTTTATTTGTGACCAATAGTATCGTTTTTCTTGAATTAGGAATTGTAAAATGGAACTCACTGCCTTTATTTAATTCAGAGTAAAACCACAAACTACCGCCATGCTTTTCAATAATTTCTTTTACTAAAGACAAACCAAGCCCAGTTCCTTTTTCACCTTTCGTCCCTTCCGTAGTAAACATTTTTTCTATTTTAAATAATTTCTCTTTATTTGCATCTGATATTCCAATACCTTCATCCTTTATTATAAATTCAGCAAGTTCAAGATTAAAATGTTTTGCAATAATATTTATTTCTTTATCAGTTGTTGAAAATTTAATTGCGTTGCTTATAAGATTTGTTAGAGCCTGCATCAATAATCTTTCGTCAGCCTGAATATTAAGTTCTTCTTCAGCTTCAACATTAATTTCAATATTCTTTCTAATAGCATTTCCGGTTAATGATGAAACACAATTATAAATAAGAGCCTGTGCATTTATTTTTTTTGGTGCAATTTTTACTCTGCCGGTTTGTAAGCGTGACCAATCCAGCAAATAATTAATTAATTGAAGTTGATTTTCAGAGGCTTCATGAATATAATTTAGATATTCTAATTTTTCTGTGTTAGGCAAAAGTGGTTCATTAATTAAAATTTCAGAAAAACCTAAAATACTTGTAAAGGGTGCTCTTAAATCGTGAGATAAAATAGAAATAAATTTATCTTTTGCATCATTTGCTTTTTTTAAAGCCTCAAGTTCTTTTTCTATTTTTGTTTTAGCTTTTTTAGGGTTTGGTTTTTCGCTCATTTTCTGCTGATATTCTAATAAATTGACAAAGAAAAGATAAATAAAGAAAGGGTGAATATAAAGAAAGATGCTTATAATATGACACGTTGTTATTTTTTAGGTTCCCATTCAAGACCTTCACAGGGGATATATACTTCGGTGGGGTGTTTGTCTAGTTTCGTACAAAGTATGGCTGTTTCATCAAAATGCCTGCAGGCAGAACAAATAGTATCTTCTAAAATGGTCTTGTTTTTTTCTTGAAACTGTTTATATTTAATTAAAGTTGGATAAAATACAAATACAAAAATAATTACAAAGCTAATTGACCACCACAGCTGTGTATAAATATAATCTTTTAGAAGCCAAACAACCGGAATGCTTATTGTTAATCTCGCTAAAGTCCATAAGACAATTTCGCCCAAGTTTCTGCCTATAAATTATTTTACTTTTATTATTAATGTTAAATATAAGAAAAGAATTAAATAGACTGGCTGTAAGTAGAAAATACTCAAAAATTATAAACTCTTGTTATATGCTAACAAGAGTTTATAATAGTTAAATTTAATTAATCTTCTGGTTCATCATATATTTTAATTTCTTTTTTAAATACAGAAAATTCAATCTTTTGCATTACTCTTAACCATGTTTGTTTAGCTGTAGTTTGTACAACATTACCCAAAAAACCACCAACTGATTTTTCTTTTTCCATTTTTTTCTGTGCATTCAGGTCCACATCTTTTGGCATTTGAAATATTACAAGCAGAGTAGGTTTATCTGATTTAACCAGATACTTAATTGATTTTTTTTCGTTGTTAATGGTTTCAACACTAAAGTCAGGCATTTCTCTTTCTAATAAACTTTCATCATTATTTTTATCAACATCTAATTCAATGTTTTCGTTATCTTCTATTAATTGCTCTAGAATATCTTTTAATAATTCGTGGTCACCCCATTCAGCATCTGAATCAAGTATATCATCCTCGTCCAGGTTCAAATATCCATGCCAGGCTCCAACACCATTTTTATCAAAAAGAACAGCATAGTTTTTTAAGTTTTTTTCATCCCACCATTTAGCTAAATGAGCAGGCTCTCCTTCAAAAATTTCACGTGTATCACCACCAAATAAATTTACAAGAGCTTTTCCGGTTTTATCTACTTTTGCCTGTGATATTAATTCGGGTGTATAATAATATTTTAAGTCCGGAAACTGTTGTCCATTAAATGTAGGATTGTGAGACCCAATGCCCAACATTACTATATTTATTTTATATTGTTCTTGAGCATTATTATTAAATGAAATGAAAAGTATTAAGACTAATATAGTCTTAATCAGTTTTAAATTGTTCATATAACTCCCCTAAAAGTATAAATTTAAAAATTTAATAATAATTATTATATTACGCATTGAATCGAATTAAAATTAATAGATTTTTAAAATAAAAAATCCCGTTTAAAACGGGATTGAATTTTGAGAGTGAGCGCGGGTGGTATCGAACCACCGACCCTCTGCTTAAAAGGCAGATGCTCTACCACTGAGCTACGCGCCCAAAAAAATTTGA
>PFGS01000252.1:0-160 GCA_002783525.1 Ignavibacteriales bacterium CG12_big_fil_rev_8_21_14_0_65_30_8
CCGATTGATTCATTCTGGAGGCTATCTTGTTGAGCTTTATTAATTAAATTTTTAAATATCTCTACATCTTTTTGTGTGTAGATTTGAGATGAAATAGAAATATTGAAAAGCAGGAAAAGGATTGTTACAAAAGGAGCTTTCATTAAACTCCTTAAATTAT
>PFGS01000252.1:218-4873 GCA_002783525.1 Ignavibacteriales bacterium CG12_big_fil_rev_8_21_14_0_65_30_8
TCAAAACGTGCATACTCTTTAATGAACGCCATTTTTACTGTACCAACGGGACCGTTTCTCTGTTTGCCGATAATAATTTCTGCAATACCTTCCAGTGAGTTGCCTTCATTGTCTGATTGCAAACCATAATATTCAGGTCTGTTTAAAAATATTACAACATCGGCATCCTGTTCAATAGAACCCGACTCTCTAAGATCTGAAAGTTGTGGTTTTTTTTCATTTCTGCTTTCGACTGCACGGTTAAGCTGTGAAAGAGCTAAAATTGGAATGTCCAATTCTTTTGATAAAGCTTTTAGTGAACGGGAAATATGTGAAATTTCTCTTTCTCTGCTTTCCATTTTTGCCTTGCCCTGCATAAGCTGTAGATAATCAATAATTATAAGCCCGATATCTTTTTCAGCTTTCAATCTTCTTGCTTTCGCTCTTATTTCAAGTACTGTTTGTGCAGGTGAATCATCAACATAAATAGGAGCTTCTGTAATTCTGTGAGCATTTTTGCTAAGCTTTACACCCTGGTTTGCGGGTAATTTACCTGTTCTGACCTGATGTGCATTTAATTTACCTTCTGCACAAAGCAATCTTATTATTAATTGCATTGTTGACATTTCCAAGCTGAAAATACCAACGGGAATATTAAAATCAATTGCAGCATTTCTGGCAAGAGAAAGTGCAAAAGCAGTTTTACCCATAGAAGGTCTGGCTGCAATTATAACTAGATCAGATTTTTGAAATCCGCCTAGCAGATCATCAAGTTCGTAAAATCCTGTTGGTACTGAAAAATCTTTATTGGCGTTTGAATGAATTGCTTCTATATACTCCAATGCATTCTTTACAGCGTGATCCATTCCTATAAAAGATTTTTTCAGATGATTTTCTGTTATTGCAAAAATATTGCGTTCAGCAGAATCCAAAATTTCAAAAGCATCTTCGGAGCCGTCGTATGCTTGTTGAGCAATTCTATGCGAGCTGGAAATCAGTCCTCTTAAAATTTCTTTTTCAATTATAATTTTTGCGTGGTACTCTATATTAGCAGCAGATGAAATGTTTTGAGAAAGTTTGCTTAAATAAACAGCACCTCCAATTTCATCACTTTGACCACGTTTTTTAAGTTCTTCATAAAGAGTTACAGTATCTATTGGTTCACCTGCTTCGAACAATGATAACATTGCTTCGAAAATAAGTTTATGTTCTTTAAGGTAAAAACTTGCAGGCGTAAGTAGTTCGATTGCTTTTGGTACAGCTTCTTTTTCAATAAGCATTGCACCCAAAACTGAAGCTTCTACTTCCGGAGCATATGGAGGTTTTACATCAGCAGGTTTTAGATCTTCTAACCGAATATTTTGTTTTTTTGTTTTAGCCATTTAGTTTTTTTTAATTAGCTCATCATAAAGAGCTCTGAATTTTTGAACATCTTCCCAAGCAGGTTTTTTCCAGTTAGGGTTTCTTAACAATGCAGCAGGGTGGTAAGTTACTAAAACTTTTGTGTTTTCAAAATCATAAAATTTACCACGCATACTACTAAGATTGGTATTTAATTTTAAAATACCTTGTGCAGCTGTTAATCCCAAACATAATATTAATTTTGGTTTTATTAAATCTATTTGCTTTTTTAAGTAGGGAATACAGGTATCCATTTCCTGCTGCTGTGGAGTTCGGTTGCCGGGAGGTCTGCATTTCACAACATTTGCAATAAAAACCTCATCTCTTGTAAAATTTATAGCTTTTAAAATGTCTGTTAATAATTTACCGGCTCTCCCTACAAACGGAAGCCCCTGTTTATCCTCTTCTGCACCCGGACCTTCACCAATTACCATAACATCAGCATTTGGATTGCCTGAACCAAAAACAAATTTATTTCTGTTTTTTGCCAAAACACATTTTTGGCAGCCATTAATTAATTCTTCTAATTTTTGTAACGAATTTGCACTTTGCCATTCATCTGAATTATCAGTTGAAGATTTAGTCTCTATTTTTCGATTCTTTTCTATTTTAATATTTATCTCTTCTAATAATTCATTGCCAAAAATATCTTTTTGATCTTTTAATGATTCAATAATTCTATCTTTAATTGCTTCATTCATTTTATTGTTTTAACAATTTCTGAAAGTATATTATTTGCCGCTAAAAATTTTGACGTTACAGGGAAATCCTTAGTATTTCCGTTCTTTTTTAATATTTTTATTTTATTTGTGTCCGTATCAAATCCGCTCTGCTTTGATTTTAACACATTCAGCACAATCATATCAAGATCTTTATTCTTTAATTTTTTCTTTGCATTAGCAATTCCGTTTTCTGTCTCTAAAGCAAAGCCAACAACATATTTGTCTTTTTTATCTACAGATGCAAGAATATCATTATTCTCTTTTAATTTAATTGAAGAAAGTTTGTTTTCTTTTTTGATTTTGTTCTTTACAATTTTTTGTGGACGATAATCTGCAACGGCGGCTGACATAATTAAAATATCATTTGTTTTAAGATTTTGTTTTACTGCCTTTTCCATTTCGTCTGCCGATCTTACATAAATATAATTTACTTCGGGATAAATATTTTCAGATGACGGTCCAGAAATTAAAGTAACATCTGCACCTCTTAAGTAAGAGGCTTTTGCAAGCCAATAACCCATTTTCCCCGAAGATCGATTGCCGATAAATCTAACAGGATCAATATCTTCGTATGTTGGTCCTGCAGTAATTAATATTTTTTTATTTGTTAAATCTTTTTTTTTTGAACCGCTTAAAATCAAAGCTGCTGCATCAATAATTTTATTTAACTCCGGTAATCTTCCTTTTCCTTTGAGTCCGCTTGCAAGTTCACCTTCTTCAGCATCCAGAATATTTATTCCAAAATCTTTTAGTGTTTGAATATTTTTTTGAGTTATTTTATTGTTGTACATATCAACATCAGCAGCAGGGCAAACAAGTAAAGGTGATCTAAGAGCAGTAACAATTGTAGTTAAAGCGTTATCAGCAAAACCGTGTGCAATTTTTGCAACAGTATTTATTGTGCAGGGAGCAATGATCATTAGATCAGCCCAAAGTGCAGAATCAATGTGCCAGGTTCCCATTTCAGGATTTTCATTATTAGATAATGGGAAAGTATTAATTATAACCGTATTTTCTGATAAAGTTGAAAGAGTAAGCGGAGAAATAAATTCAGTTGCAGAAGTTGTCATAATAACTTTTACTTCGGCTCCTAATATTTTTAGATCACGAGTGAGAAAAGCCGCTTTGTAAGCGGCTATACATCCTGTAACACCTAGAAGGATCTTTTTATTTTTGAATATTTTGTTGTGCATCATAAACCTTGTTAGGTTAAAAATGATGGATTATTTGTCTTTGTATTTATACTCTATTTTTCCATCAAGAAATTCATTTAAAGCCTGTGTATGTGGTTTTTCTCTTTTATCAAACTCTAAAGAAATTTTTAATTGAGCCGGATTTTCAAATTCTTCTGCATCTTCATCGTTTGCTGATTCAGGGATTGTGCTTAACAATGCATTATATTCTATTTTATTTTCATCATTAATAATACGGGCTCTTTTTGCCGAAACAACAATTGCTTCATAAATATTAGAAGCATGTTTTTCTATCTCCCTCAAATCTATTGGTACTATGTTCATCTATTAATTCTCCTTTTTTATAATTTGTTTTATTAAAATCTTTATATCTTCAATTGCTGTGTTTAATTCTTTATTTTCTATTAAATGATCAAATTTATCTTTTAAACTCAATTCCATTGTTGAACGGTTTATTCTTTTTTCAAGATCAGATTTATCTTCAGTATTACGTTTTTTTAATCTTTTTACTAATTCTTCAACACTGGGGGGTACAATATAAATAAGAAAAGCTTCAGGGTAAATCTTTTTTAAATTTAAAGCTCCATTTACGTCAATTTCAAGTATTATTGATTTTCCCTTATTTACAGCATTTTCAACTTCTGACTTAAACGTACCATAATAATAGTCATAAAATTTCTCCCATTCTACAAAATCACCTTTTTCAATCTTTTCTTTGAATTCTTTTTCACTTATAAAATAATAATGTTTTCCTTCTTCCTCTCTGTCTCTTTTAGCTCTGGTTGTAGCTGAAACAGAAAAAGCTATATCGGGAAAAGCCTGTAAAACTTTTCTTATAATTGTTGTTTTTCCTGTTCCGCTGGGGGCGGAAATTGCTATGAGTTTTCCTTTTTCCAAAATAGTCTGCTACTCTATGTTTTGAATTTGTTCGCGTATCTTTTCTGTTTCTTCTTTTATAAAAATTGCTTTGTGAGATATTTCTGTTGAAAGTGTTTTAGATGCAATTGTATTTGCTTCTCTGTTTATTTCCTGACAAAGAAAATTAAGTCTTCTTCCGTTTGATTCATCATGATTTATACATTCATTAAAAAATTTTAAGTGACTATTAAGTCTTACACATTCTTCTGAAATATCTGATTTGTCTGCCAACAATGCCAATTCAACATCTAATCTTTCGGGAGTAATATTTGTATCTTGAAGTAAAAGTTTTATTCTTTCTTTTAATAATGAATGGTGCTCGACTACAGATTCTCTGGCATTTGTATTAATTTCTTTAACAGTTTTTTTAATTTCATTTATTCTGTTTGAAAGATCTTTGGAAAGTTCTTTCCCTTCATTTAATTTCATAATATTCAATTCA
>PFGS01000009.1:0-5002 GCA_002783525.1 Ignavibacteriales bacterium CG12_big_fil_rev_8_21_14_0_65_30_8
TAGTAAACCGCGAAAAACCTGCAGGAACTTATGAAGTAATGTTTAATGCAGAGATGGACGGAAGACCTTTACCAAGTGGGGTTTATTTTTACAGACTTACAATTGGTGATTTTGTTTCCACAAAAAAAATGATCTTGGCTAAATAAATTTTTTAGCAATACTTTTCGTTTTTGATCTATTACCTCTTCTTACCAAAGCCACTGCAATAATAATAATAACAGAACCAAATATTGTATTAATATTTAATTCTTCATTTAAAATTAACCAGCCTAAAAATAAAGCTATAATTGGATTTATATATGTATAAGTTGAAACTAATGATAATGGCAGATGTTTTATTGCATAAATATAGGATCCGTAACCAAGTATTGATGCGAATAATGTAAGGTATGCAAAAGCTAAAAAACTATTTTGATTAAAAATAAAGCGAGGTAGTTCTCCCAGACTAAATCCTATTATAACCTGAAGAGAACCTGCAATTATCATTTGCAAAGATGCACTTACTAACGGTGAAGCATTTATTGTTTTATATTTTGAATAAATTGTTCCAAATGCCCAGCCCATAACAGCAAGTAATAAAGCAATTATTCCTAAAATAATATTACTGCCTAAAATATTATTCAAGTCATCCCCAAAAATTATAATTACACCACAAACACCCAACACTAATCCGGAACTAATTAATTTATTTATTTTTGGTCCTTGTGGAAGTAAGGCTTCACCGCCAACAATCCAAAACGGTAATGTGGTAATTAAAATAGCTGCAATTCCGCTCGGCAAATATTGTTCACCAATTACAACCAGAATATTTCCCCAGCCTATCAAAGCAATACCTACAATTGCAATATGTTTATAGTCTTTTTTATCTGGTAGCTTATACCCTTTTAATAAAAGGATGCCTAAAAATATAGGTCCAGCAATTACCCATCTGAATCCGGCAAAAAGGAAAGGAGGCAGATCTGTTACACCTACTTTAATTGCAAGATAAGTAGTTCCCCAAATAATACAGATGGTTATCCATGCAAAATATGCTTTTAAATTTTTTTCCATAAAAATTTTAATTCTGAAAAACTAAAGATATGTTAATCTTATATTAGTTAATAATATCAAAATAAGATTTCAAAATATCTTTGTATATTTGATATATTAAATTGAAAAAAATGTAATTGAGGAGAAATAATAATGACAACTATAGTAGATGTTTTAGGAAGAGAAATATTAGATTCCCGCGGTAATCCCACATTAGAAGTAGAAGTACTTTTAGAGAGCGGTGTAATAGGCAGAGCAGCTGTACCAAGCGGTGCATCAACAGGGGAACATGAAGCTGTTGAACTAAGAGACGGAGATAAAACAAGATATAACGGAAAAGGTGTCTTAAAAGCTGTTGAAAATGTAAATGACAAAATTGCAGACGAATTGATAGATATGGATTCCGTAGAACAAAATGAAATTGATCAACTACTTATCTCATTAGACGGAACAGAAAATAAATCTAATTTAGGTGCTAATGCAACACTTGGTGTATCATTGGCAGTTGCTAAAGCAGCTGCAGAAACTTTAGAGTTACCACTCTATAGATATATAGGTGGGATAAATGCAAGAATTTTACCTGTACCGATGATGAACATTTTAAATGGAGGTAAACACGCTGATAACAATGTTGATATTCAAGAATTTATGATAATGCCTATTGGGGCTGAAAGTTTTAGAGAAGCTTTGCGTATGGGAGTAGAAACTTTCCATTCATTAAAATCTGTCCTATCAAAAAAAGGATATAATACTGCCGTTGGTGACGAAGGAGGTTTTGCTCCTAATTTAAAATCAAATGAAGAAGCAATTGAGGTAATACTTGAAGCAATTACTAAAGCAGGTTATAAACCGGGTGAAGATATTGGATTATCACTTGATCCTGCATCAAGTGAAATGTTTTTGAAAGACAAAAAAGTTTATCAATTCTTTAAATCAGATAAATCAGAAAAGACAGCTGCACAAATGATTGAGTTTTATGAAAATTGGGTAAGACAATATCCTATTTATTCAATTGAAGACGGACTTGCTGAAGATGATTGGGACGGATGGCAATTAATGACAAAACAAATGGGAGATAAAATTCAATTAGTTGGTGATGATATTTTTGTTACAAATACTGATAGATTAGCAAAAGGAATTGAAACGGGAGTAGCCAATTCCATTCTTATAAAATTAAATCAGATTGGAACACTTACAGAAACAATTGAAGCAATTGATATGGCAAAAGGTTCAGGTTATACAAATGTTATTAGTCATCGCAGTGGAGAAACTGAAGATACAACAATTGCTGATCTTGCTGTTGCAATGGGAACAGGACAAATTAAAACCGGCTCTGCATCCCGCACAGACAGAATTGCAAAATATAATCAGCTTTTAAGGATTGAAGAAGAACTTGACGATGCTGCAATCTATCCGGGTTTAAGTGCTCTTAATTATGGAGAATAACAAATCTTTTAATAAACCAAGTTAATTTAAAATGTCACCTTTAATTAAGATGACATTTTTCTAATTACAACAAAAATTATTTATGATATTTCTCGGTGAATTTTTTGCTCTGTTAACTGCAATCTCATGGTCGGGTGGTTCTTTTTCATTTGCCGAAGCAGCCCAAAGAGTAGGTTCAATTCAACTAAATGTTAATAGGGTAATTTTAGCTTCAGTATTTCTTTCTTTAACAATTCTTGTTTTTAATTTTGATTATTCTATTTCAGGGTATCAGTTCAAATATCTAGTTGTAAGCGGAATAATTGGAATTGTGATTGGAGATACTTTTCTTTTTAGTGCTTACAAAAATATTGGCGCGCGCTTGAGTATGTTGCTAATGTCTACAGCTCCGATCATAAGTACGATTCTTGCATTTATTTTTTTAAATGAAAGTATAGGCTTGACAGCTATAGTTGGAATAGCGATAACTATTTCAGGAATAATTTTAGTTGTACTAAATAGTGACAACTCTCTCAACACTAAATATAAAATTACTAAGATTGGAATTATTTTAGGTTTGTTAGGTGCGGCAGGACAGGCGATAGGCTTAGTTTTTGCAAAGGAAGCTTTTAACTCAGGTGAACTTAATGGATTTGTTGCAACATTTGTGAGAGTATTCGCTTCAGTATTATTTATTTTGCCTGTAACTATTATTTTTAGGAAATATAAAAACCCAATAAAACTTTATTTAAATGATCCAAAAGCATTTTTATTTACTGTTGTTGGCACTGTGTTTGGTCCCTTCCTTGGAATTACATTGAGTCTATTAGCTATAAAATATACTAAGATAGGAATTGCATCTACAATTATGGCAACTGTTCCTGTTATAATGTTACCAATGTCTAAATATCTGCACAAAGAAAAATTTACTTGGAAGATTATTATAGGTACTTTTATGGCAGTAGGAGGTGTAGCAATTATCTTCTTAAGATAATATATTGCATATAAATCTAAATGAGATATATCAATTAATAATTAATTTATAATAAAGGAGTGAAAATGAAAAAATATATTGCTCTTTTTGCATTGTGCTTTTTTTTTGTTGGATTTAATTCAGCAAATGCTCAGGTAAAAGCTGTTATCAATGGTGGTGTTCAGATACCAACGGGAGATTTTAAAAACTCTAACGATGTTGGATATGGGGGTTCAATTGATGCAGAATTCAATGTCCCTTTGGTAGGCCCTACTTTCTTTGTATCCACAGGTTATAACAGATGGACTATTTCAAATACAGATTATAACAACTCTATTATTCCTTTAATGGGAGGTATTAAATATTTCTTTGGTACTCCTGGTGGAATAGTTACATTATATTTTGGCGGTGCTCTTGGAATGGCTATATTAAATGACAATACACCTCTTTCTGATTCTCAATCTAAGTTTATTTGGTCGCCATCCATAGGAGTAAGGTTTAGCAATTTAGATATCAATGCTAAATATCAGAGTATTTCAAGTAATGGGTTTACTTATTCTTGGTATGGATTGAATATTGGTTTTGTTATTGGCAGATAATTAATATTGTTAAAATGCTCTTCTTTGTTGAAGGGCATTTTTTATTTTAAATATTTATCATATGCTTGATAAGTCTTTTCATCAAAACATACAAAAATAATTTTTTCTAAAATATCATTTTTAACAAAAAATTTTTTTATTTGCTTAACAGCTATTTTTGCAGCAAGTTCTGTTGGAAAATGATAAACACCCGTGCTTATTGCAGGGAAGGCAATACTTGTAATTTTATTTTCTTCAGCTATTTTTAAAGAATTTCTATAGCAGCCGGCAAGTAATTTTTCTTCATTATGTTTACCTCCTTTCCAAACTGGCCCCACGGTATGGATTACATATTTAGCAGGTAAATTATAACCTTTTGTAATTTTAGCAATTCCTGTAGGGCATCCATCTAATTTTTTACATTCTTTAAGTAATTTTGGTCCGGCAGCTCTATGTATTGCTCCATCAACACCACCCCCACCTAATAATGTTGTATTTGCAGCATTAACAATTGCATCAACTTCTAATTTGGTTATATCACCTCGATAAAGAGCAACTCTTTTCATAATCGATATAAGAATTAAACACCCATTTCATTTTTAACTTCTTTAAAGGCATTGATCGCAAAATCCAGATCTTCTTTGGTGTGTGCAGCAGAAATCTGAACTCTTATTCTTGCTGTACCTTTAGGAACAACGGGATAAAAGAAACCGATAACATACACACCTTTTTCTAATAATTTTGAAGCCATATTTTGAGCAAGAACCGCATCACCCAACATAATTGGAACAATAGGGTGTTCACCTTTTTTAATATCAAAACCGGCTTCGCTTATTTTTGTGCGGAAATATTTTGTGTTTTCTTCTAACTTATCTCTTAACTCTGTTGTTGAACTTAACATCTCTAAAACTTTTAATGATGCAGCAACAATACTTGGAGCAACTGTATTTGAAAATAAATATGGTCTTGAACGCTGACGAAGCATATCGATAATTTC
>PFGS01000009.1:5024-8454 GCA_002783525.1 Ignavibacteriales bacterium CG12_big_fil_rev_8_21_14_0_65_30_8
GTAATTATATCAACTCTGCCAAGTACACCATTATATTCGTGAGTTCCTTTACCATGTTTACCCATAAAACCAACAGCGTGTGAATCATCTACCATTACCATTGCTTCGTATTTATCCGCAAGATCACATATGTCTTTTAAGTTTGCAATAAAACCGTCCATAGAAAAGACACCGTCAGTTGCAATAAGAATTTGATTTACATTTTCTGCTTTTGCCTCTTTTAGTTTTTCTTCAAGGTCATTCATATTGCTGTTTTTAAATCTGTATCTTTTAGCTTTACAGAGTCTGACTCCGTCAATAATACTTGCGTGATTTAATTCATCGCTTATGACAGCATCATTTTCAGTAAGTATTGTTTCGAATAAACCACCGTTTGCGTCAAAGCAGGATGTGTAAAGAATGGTGTCTTCTGTTTCCAAAAATTCAGTTATCTTTTTTTCCAGTTCTTTATGAATTTGTTGAGTACCGCAGATAAATCTAACCGATGATAAACCATAACCCCATTTATCATAGCTTTCTTTAGCTGCTTTAATTATTTCAGGATTATTTGCCAATCCCAGATAATTATTTGCACACATATTAAGTACTTTTTGTCCTGTAGAAACTTCTATGTTTGCTTTTTGCGGACTCGTGATTATTCGTTCGCTCTTGTAGAGTCCCTCTTTTTCTATTCCTGTTAAAATATCTTTAAAATACATTTTTGTTGATTCGTTCATTTTTAACTCCAATAATTTTTTTTTGATCTGTGAAGATCAGCTAAATCCGTGTTTATCAGCGTTCTATAGAACACGGATTCCGCAGATCTTACGGATTTACGCTGATTTTATTCAGACCAATTAAGAATAATTTTCCCGGATTTTCCTGTTTTCATTAATTCAAATGCTTCTTTATAATCTTTATAAGAAAATCTATGTGTAATAATTTTTGAAATATCTAAACCTGATTGAATCATTGCAGTCATTTTATACCATGTTTCAAACATTTTTCTACCATAAATACCACGAATTGTTAAACCGTTAAATACAATTTTTTCCCAATCAACTGCCGCACTTGACGGAAGAATACCCAGCAATGCAATACTTCCGCCATGAAACATTACATTGATCATATCATTTAAAGCTTTTGGGCTGCCGGACATTTCAAGACCGACATCAAAACCTTCTGTCATTCCAAGATTTTTTACTACATCAGAAAGTTTTTCTTTAGTTACATTTACAACTGTAGGCACACCCATTTCTTTTGCAAGATTTAATCTATCATCATTTATATCAGTTATTACTATGTTTCTTGCACCGACATGTTTAACAATTAATGCTGCCATAATTCCAATTGGACCGGCACCAGTAATTAGAACATCTTCTCCGTTTACTTCAAATGAAAGTGCAGTATGCGTTGCATTCCCAAAAGGATCAAAAATAGAAAATACTTCTTCAGGAATATTTGGATCACAATGCCATAAATTTGAAACAGGTATAGAAAGATATTCAGCAAAACATCCGGAACGGTTTACTCCAACTCCTTGAGTGTTTGGGCACAAATGAAATCTACCTGCAAGACAATTTCTACAGTGTCCGCAAACAATATGTCCTTCTCCGCTAACCAACTCGCCAATTTTTACATCGTGTACATTTGAACCGATCGCTGCAACTTCACCTACATATTCGTGTCCTGTTACCATAGGAACGGGAATTGTTTTTTGTGCCCATTCATCCCAGTTGTAAATATGTATATCAGTTCCACAAATAGATGTTTTATGTATTTTTATTAAGACATCATTTACACCAATTTCCGGAACAGGTACTTCTTTCATCCAAATTCCGGGTTCTGCTGATTTTTTTACAAGGGCTTTCATAGTTTCTTTCATAATATTTCTCATTCCAAAAAGTTTTATTATTTAAAATTAGGGATATGAAATATAAAGGACAAACTCAAAAAATTTAATAATCAGTTATTCTTCTAAATAAATATTTTTAATATTCAATATGTTTAGATAATTTGTGTTTTATTATCAATTAACATTTCTCAGTGGATAAAATTATGAAATACTTTAAAATCATTTTCTTTTCTTTTTTAATTCTATTACTTGTATCAACAGTAAAAGCTCAGACAAAAAATCAAAAAAATTGGCTTACTCATTTTGAAAAATCTAATTTTTTAGAGACAGCAAAATATGATGAGACAATGGCATACTTTAAAAAACTTGCTGATGCTTCACCTTATGCAAATATGTTTAGTTTTGGTGTTTCTCCTCAGGGAAGAAAACTTTATTGTGTTGTTATATCAAAAGACAAGGCCTTTGATCCTGTTGAAGCTAAAGAAACAGGTAAACCTATAATATTAATTGAAAACGGAATTCACTCCGGAGAAATTGAAGGCAAAGATGCTTCAATGTTATTGTTAAGAGAAATACTAATCACAAAAGAAAAAGAAAATTTAATTGATAGCACAATATTACTTGTCATTCCAATTTTCAGTGTTGATGCTCATGAAAGATTTGGGAGTTATCACAGGATAAATCAAAACGGACCAACAGAAATGGGTTGGCGCACAACAGCGCAGAATTTAAATCTAAATCGTGATTGGACAAAAGCTGACGCACCGGAAATGAAAGCAATGTTAAATTTATTTTCTTCCTGGCGTCCAGATTTTTTTATTGATACTCACACAACGGATGGAGCCGATTATCAATATACCATAACATATGCAATTGAAAAGTATAAAAACATTTTTACCGGAACCAGAAACTGGATAAACAATAAATTGATTCCGTACTTTGAAAAGAAAGTTAATGATGATGGATTTTTAATCACACAATATTTTGGATTTAAGGGATATAAAATTGAGGATGGATTAACCGGTGGTTCATTCGGTCCTAGATTTTCACATTCTTATGCAGCAGCGCAAAATCGTCCCGGATTACTGATTGAAACTCATATGATGAAGCCATATAAAGACAGAGTCTATTCAACGAAATCATTATTGAATGCTGTAATAGAATTTGTGAATAATGATTTAAATGAAATTATGAAATTGAACAAACAAGCAGATGCAGATGCAATAAACAGATATTCTATTAATAAAGAATATTTACCACTTTCTTTGAAATTAACAGATTCACATAAGCCTTTTGTGTTTAAAGGTTTTAAAGCGATCAGAGATTCTAGTTGGTTATCAGGAGGAATTTGGACAAGGTTCACAAATGAAAAAATAGATATTAACACAAATTATTATGATGAAATGGAAATCTCAGATTCAGTTTCTGTTCCATCACAATATATAATTCCGGAAGAATGGGGAAATTGGGAAGGACTAATTGACAGGATTAAATTACACGGAATAAAAGTAGATAAACTAGCTGAACCCCAAAAATTTATTGTAACTAAGTACAAGTTCAAAAATAGAAAGTTTGCAAATTATTCATACGAGGGTC
>PFGS01000101.1:0-2437 GCA_002783525.1 Ignavibacteriales bacterium CG12_big_fil_rev_8_21_14_0_65_30_8
TAAAATTCAGACAAGATTTTACAGACATGGCTTTACTATATTTTAAGCCGGGATCACCTGAAGAAAATTTTTACTATCATCAAAACAGAGAATCAAGGTTCGGTAATTTTAAAGCACTATTCCCAGAGTTACCTTTCTTTGGTGAATGGAAAGTTTCTCAAGCACACAATGGAGAGATCACTCATAAAGATAAATGGAAATATGCCTGGGATTTTATTATTGAAGAAAATGATAATCAGTACACTAAACTTGGAGAAGATGTTGAAGATTATTTTTGTTATAATGTTCCTGTAAATGCAACTTTAGACGGAGAAGTTGTGAGTGTAACTGACAACATTCCTGATAATGAAATAAATGAACCAAATGTAAAAGAAAATTGGGGCAATACAATAATTATTGATCACGGACAGGGTCTTTTTTCTTCTATCTCTCATTTGAAACCTGACAGTATTAAAGTAGAAGAAGGAGATAAAGTTAAAAAAGGTGATGTATTAGCTCATTGTGGTAACAGCGGAAGGTCACCTGTTCCACATCTGCATTTTCAATTTCAATTAAGTGATAAACTTGGAGATAAAACATACAAGTTTCCATTAGCATATTATTTAGAGAAAGAAGGTGAAAAACTTTCTTTAAATACTTTTGAATATCCTAAAGAAGACACAATCGTAAGTAATATTGAAATTCATTCAACTATAAAAAAAGCTTTTGATTTTAAACTTGGTTCTGAATTTAAATTCAAGTGTAAATTGAACGATGAAACTTTTACTGAAAATTGGGAAGTTAAAATTGATATATTAAATAATCTATATATAGAATCTGACAGAAACGCAAAAATATTTTTATATCCTGAAGAGAAATTATTCTATATCACAAATTTTATAGGAAATAATAAATCGTCACTTTATTATTTTTATTTAACTGCAATAAAAATACCTATGGGATTTAATAAAGATCTTGTTTGGCAAGAAGAATACCCAATTTCAATCGTTACAAAAAATATAATTAGATATTTATCTGAGTTCTTTTTGATAATAAAACCACTTGTTTCTGCAAAAAGTATTTTTAATTTTAAAACAAGAAAAACTACTGAAGAAGATTTTATTATTGAATCTAACTTTAATGCTAAAGGAAAAGCCTTGTTCTCTTTTTATGATAAAATAGGAAATGGAAGTTTGACGATAGATAATGATGGTTTTATCAAATCTATTTCATTCAAAGATAAACAAAATAATTTTACATCAAAATATGATAATAACTAAAAGGAGTAAATATGAATAAGACAATAATAGCTGTTTTAATTTTATTTTTAGCAACTAATATTATTGCAAAAAATGCTCAATCCGAAAAAAAAATAGATGCATTTTCTTCTTCTGTAAAATATGAAAGGAGTAAAGATTATGATAATGCTATTAAAGAAATTCAAAATATTTATTCAGAATATAAAGATGATTATTTGGTTAACATAAGATTGGGATGGCTTTACTATCTGAATAATAAACAAGATTTGTCAATTAAATATTATTCAGAAGCAATTAGATTAAGTGATAACAGTATTGAAGGATTACTTGGGCTAACCCTTCCTTATTCTGCAAAAGAAGACTGGGTTAAAGTAAAAGATATTTATGAGAATATTCTAAGCAAAGATCCATATAATTATACAGCAAATATTAACCTTGGACAGATTTATCTGAACAAAAAAGACTATCTTAATGCAAAAAAGTTTTTTACAACTGTATACAATAATTATCCGGGTGACTATACTGCATGTTTATATTTAGGCTGGACATATTATTATCTGGGAAGTAATTCTAATGCGGAACAATTATTTACAGATACATTGATACTTGATCCGAATAACACAAGTGCAACAAAAGGATTGGCGTTAGTAAAATGAAAAAAAAATATAATTTCTTAGTTATTACATTATTTCTGATATCTAATTTCTCTTTCTCACAATCAGTTTTTTCTCCATCATTTTATTATACATACGGAGATTATTCAACCGGAGATCATTCAAAAGATTATTCAGGTTATGTGTCAATAAAATTAGCTGCAAAAGGTGATTATTTAATTGCTGGATATGACAAACTTCAAATAAAAAATCCATCCTATAATTTTGATCAGAAAATGTTTGTTGCAGGAATTATTAAAAATCAATATCCATTTTATCTAAAGTTAAATTATGCCCATATAAACGGTGATCTTAATTCAAACTCATTACTTTTATCAAATTTTTCTGATAAAACAAATGTAATAAACGGGGGATTCCTTTATAATTTTGATCTGTTTTTTATAGGACTTAATTATACTTACTTAAAATTAGACGGACCTTTGTCTGTTACATCAAATCAAATTGGATCGGATTTTATATGGCAATCTTCACCTAAATTTATATTATCAATAAAACCACTTTATACAAAAGTATCGGATGGAAGGA
>PFGS01000101.1:2443-4660 GCA_002783525.1 Ignavibacteriales bacterium CG12_big_fil_rev_8_21_14_0_65_30_8
TTTCTACAAATGTAAAATTTGCGTTCCCTATTTCTTCAACTGTTCTGCTATCTGCAGAAGGTTCATTTGGTGAAAGAGCTTATTATTTTAATCCGGATTTACTTACAATTTATAATCAAAATCAAACGCAAACCACTACAATATCTGCAAGAGTTGAATTTGATCTTTCCAAATCAATAAAGCTCATTGCTTCATGTCAATATGCAAAGTTTGATGCATTTAATATTAAGTATTTTATTGGTGGATTGAAGTTTAGTTTATAAGATGAGTTTTAAATTAATAATCTAATTTAACTAAAAGTATATCCTTACTTTATTTATAACCATAATTTATTATTTTCAATTTTTCCAAATACCTGTTTCTTTTCAGAGTTAACAACAGTCATTCTTCTATTAGTATTATTTGACCCACATGTAGCTATAGTATTATTTTTTTTAACATCTACAAATTCAGAAACATAACTATAGGAATTATCAGGTATATCATCTTTAGTAGACACAGTATACAATATTTCTAGGTCAGTATATCTATTAACAATAGATTCTATTTCATTTATAGCTTTATTTATTAAATTATTTTTACTCTGTGTCATTTTGCTGCCCTATTATTTTTATTTAAATGATATTCAAAATTTGGACTTACCATTTTTGATAGGATTTTTTCTTATTTGCTTGTTCTGAAAATATTTTATTTTTATTAGTTATCATAATATTTATAGACGAAAGAGATTTAGTATCTACTAAACATCAAAAACCTTTGATGAATAGTTAACAACCAAATAATAAATAATTGAAATTGAAAGACTTGAAGTGATAAAAGAAATTGATTTTATGAATCTGTCTTTATCAATTGATAAACTTCCTGTTCCATTTTGTTTATAAAAAGAAAATATTCCTTTTCTATTTGGACGATAAGTTGTGTCAGTTTTGGCTCTTGGAACAACACAAACTGTCAAAGAGTTTTTATTAGTTTGAGATAAAACATCAGGTAGGTCATTAAGAAGTACTGCCAATAATTGTTGTTGTGCTTCTTGAATTCTAAAGTCAGGCCAATTATGGTGTGGACCATTTTTTAATTTGTATAGATAGTTTGGGTTGTTTGGTAGTTCAACACCACCGAAATCTGTGTGATAGAAACCCTGAATGTTTTGGGTCAAATAATTATTTCTTGTCATTGTAAAAGGTGTCATATCCTAAAGGCTTAAAATGTTATCAATAGAAATTCCTGAAAGTAGAGCATCTTCAATTTCCTGTTTTTCATTTTCAAAAACAATAATTGTTTGAGCCTTTAGACTCAAACTTGTTATTGCGTTTTTGTATTTGTTCTTTCGGTTATTATTGTCTGAATTCTACTTGAAAAAAATGTTACTGAATTTGTCGGTTAGATTGTGATAATTTAATGTCATCAAGGCTCTATCTTCTCGACAGTTTGTAACCAAAACTGTTTTATTGGTTGTGTAATATTTCATTAAAATATCAGCTACGGATTTATTCAGTTTTGTCTGAGATAAATGTTCTTTGTAGTTTTCCCCCTTTAGTTTGACTATTTCTTCAAATTCAGTTTTGGTCAAATTTGGGAAGATTGCTTTTAATGTTGTACGATTAAATCTTTCATCAGGATTATATTCAATTTCTTTCTCAAGCATAATTACTGATTGTATCGCATTTTTATACGATAGAAAGTTAGCAAAATCGGTGTCTATCAATGTTCTGTCCATATCGAAAAGTAAAACAGTGTCTGAATTAATTTTTAAATTATTGTCTTGTTTTATGTTCTCCATTTTTGCTTTTTTGTCGTCCGTTGTTATTTGTGGTGGTCGGTTCTTACACTTGCACCTAACTCATTATTTCCCGCAATTATACGGAATTCCTGATTAATATCCATTATTACTTCGGGTAGTTTAGGAATAAAGTTGTTTAATCGAAACTGGTTGAGGAATATTTTGTTTATTGCAGGTAGTCTTTTTTCTGGACGCTGCTGCAGATAGATCTTGGGGGGCATGTGGTTGGTAGGAGTAGGAAAAAAATTATTGGGAAATTAAGAAAATAAAACATTATCTAACAGGAATACTCTACTGTTAAAAATAGTCCTAAATAAGTTATATATTGTATTTCATCAATATATGACTAAAGTAATGCTTTATATTTTTTTTAATCGAAAGGTAATACCAACACTTGAAATAACTGCTATGGTGAAAAATATAGTGCCTGATCGCAT
>PFGS01000101.1:4677-4819 GCA_002783525.1 Ignavibacteriales bacterium CG12_big_fil_rev_8_21_14_0_65_30_8
CACTTTTAAGTTTAAAGGTAAGAATTAGCATTGCAATAACAAACACATCCAGCATTGACCATTTGCCAAGGGTACTTAAATAAGACAAAATCACATCTTTCTTACTTATCCTTATGTCAAATACAGTGATCAATAGAAGCAA
>PFGS01000101.1:4848-4990 GCA_002783525.1 Ignavibacteriales bacterium CG12_big_fil_rev_8_21_14_0_65_30_8
ATAATAAAATTATAATTGCTAGGAAATAATTCCCATCATCAAATAGAATCCTAACTGATTTTAACAAAGATATATCTTCCCTCCAGAAGAAAAATTTGGTCGAAGCAAAAACTGGAAGAGATATACCTAGAATAAAAAAACT
>PFGS01000019.1 GCA_002783525.1 Ignavibacteriales bacterium CG12_big_fil_rev_8_21_14_0_65_30_8
CATCTTTAAGTACTGCTTTTACTAATGATGGTGCTTTTATTAAAGTAGATGATAACATAATTTCAGAAAAACCTTTTTACATTTTATATCTGACTAATGCACAGAATAATTCCATACAAACACAGCCAAGGAATTTAATTTTAGGTGGAAAGAATTCTCAATTTACTATAATAGAACATTTCGTTTCAATTGATGATTCAACATACTTTACCAATACAATTACCGAAGTTTTGGCTGAAGAAAATTCTGTAATTGACCATATTAAAATTCAGGAAGAAAGTAGGAATGCTTTTCATTTTGCAAGAATGGACGTTGAACAGGAAAGAAACAGCAATTTTACATCACATCTTATTTCATTAGGCGGAAAAATTTCAAGAAATGAAATGAACGCAAAATTCAATAATGAAGGCGGCGAATCTATGTTGAATGGATTATTCCTAATTGAAGACGATCAATTATTTGATGTTCATTCAAAAATAGACCACGCAAAACCTCATTGCAACAGTCACGAACATTATAAAGGCATACTTGATGATGCTTCTCGTGGAGTTTTTAACGGCAAAATAATGGTTAGAAAAGATGCTCAAAAAACAAATGCTTTTCAGCAGAATAATAATATTTTACTATCAAAAGAAGCTTTAATAAATACAAAACCTCAATTAGAAATTTTTGCAGATGATGTTAAATGTTCTCACGGAGCAACAATTGGTCAATTAGATAAAGAAGCAAAATTTTATCTTAAATCCCGCGGAATAGGTGAAGAAGCAGCCAATATTATTTTATTGCATGCTTTTGCCAGCGATGTTATTAACTTAATTAAAGTTGATGCTGTTAAAAATTATGCTGAAGAAATTATTACTAAAAGAATAAACGAAAGAATAAAAGAGAATTAAATATTGGAAAGTAATATAATAAATGAGAAAATTTTTGATGTAGAAAAAATCAGAAATGATTTTCCAATTCTGCATCAACTTGTTCATAAAAAACCTTTGTGTTATTTAGACAATGCAGCTTCCACTCAAAAACCAAAAATAGTTATTGATTCAATTAATGATTTCTATTCAACTACTAATTCTAATATTCACAGAGGTGTGCATTTTCTTTCTGAAAAAGCTACACAGAAATATGAAAATACTAGAACCACAGTTAAGAATTTTATAAATGCAAAAAGTGAAAAGGAAATAATTTTTACCAGTGGTACAACTGCATCAATAAATTTAGTTGCACAATCATTTGGTAAAAAATATGTAAATGAAGATGATGAAATAATTGTTACTTATATGGAACACCACAGTAACATTGTACCTTGGCAGATTTTATGTGAAGAGAAAAATGTAAATTTAAGAGTTCTGCCTATAAACAATAATGGCGAACTTATTTTAGAAAAATTTAATGAGTTAATTACCGAAAGAACTAAACTTATTTCCGTTGTTCATGTTTCAAATTCACTCGGGACAATAAATCCTATCGAAGAAATTATAAAAATTGCACACCAAAATAATATTCCTGTTTTAGTTGATGCAGCTCAATCAATACAGCACACTAGTATTGATGTACAAAAATTAGATTGCGATTTTCTTGCATACTCAGGACACAAAATTTATGGTCCAACGGGAGTTGGTGTATTATTCGGAAAAGAAAAATTATTAGATGAAATGCCTCCATTTATGGGCGGCGGTGATATGATTGCAAAAGTTACCTTTGATGAAACTACTTACAATGAACTTCCATACAAGTTTGAAGCAGGAACCGGTAATATTGCAGGAGTTATCGGACTGGGCGCGGCAATTGATTATGTTAAAAGTATTGGGCTGGAAAAAATTCATAAACATGAAAATCAATTGTTGGAAATTGCTACACAAAAAGTATCAGAGATTAAAGGATTAAAAATTATTGGTACTGCAAAAGAAAAAACTAGCGTACTTTCTTTTATAGTTGAAAATATTCATCCGCACGACATAGGTACATTTATGGATTTTGAAGGAGTTGCTATAAGAACAGGACACCATTGCACACAGCCAGTTATGGATTTTTTTAAAATACCTGCTACAAGCAGAGCATCATTTTCTTTTTATAATTCATTGGAAGATATAGATCAATTTATTATAGCTCTTAAAAAAACAATTGAGGCATTAAGCTAAATGGATTCAGAATTAAGAGAGCTTTACCAACAGGTAATTCTTGACCATAACAAGAGTCCGAAGAACTATCGAATAATTGAACATCCAAGTCATTACTGTGATGGACACAATCCATTATGCGGAGATACCATAAATATTTATTTAAGCATTGAAGAAGGAATTGTAAAAGATATTTCTTTTCAAGGTTCAGGTTGTGCAATTTCTAAAGCATCTGCATCAATAATGAGTTCAATAGTAAAAGGAAAAACGATTGAAGAAGTGAAATCTATTTTTGAAAAATTTAAAGATATGGTAACTGGTAAACTTGATGTTGATTTAGAATCAATGGGTAAACTTGCTGTGTTAGCTGGTGTAAAAGAATTTCCATCAAGAGTTAAATGTGCAAGTTTGGCCTGGCACACTTTAATTAATGCAATTGACAAAAAACAAGATGCAGTATCAACAGAATAATTAAGGACTGTAAAAGTGACTAAACAAGAATTAGAAGAACAAATAATTTCAAAACTACAAACAATTTATGATCCCGAGATTCCTGTAAATATTTTTGAATTAGGTCTTATTTACGCCGTAAGGATAGACGATGAAATGAATGTAGAAATAGATATGACACTCACTTCACCTGCTTGTCCCGTTGCAGAGTCTCTTCCACCAGAAGTTGAAATGAAAATCCGTTCAATACCAGGAATTGCAGATTTAAAAGTAAACTTGGTCTGGAATCCACAGTGGGATAAAGATATGATGAGTGAAGCAGCGAAATTACAATTAGGATTTTTATAAAATTAAATAATAATGGAGAAACAATATGTTTAACATAACATCCCGTGCACCAATGTATGATCAAAATGCTGTGCAGCCTATGCGCGATGAACTTGTAGCTGTTGGTTTAGAAGAACTATTAACAGCTGAGCAAGTTGAAAAAGCATTAAATATAAATGATGACAAAACAAAATTAGTAATGATAAATTCCGTTTGCGGTTGTGCTGCAGGCAGTGCAAGACCCGGAGTTTCACTTGCTTTACAGAACAAAGTAATACCAGATAATCTTTACACAGTTTTTGCCGGGCAGGAAAGAGAAGCAGTTGAAAAAGTAAGAAGTATGATTACAGAATATCCGCCATCATCTCCTTGTGTTGCTTTATTTAAAAATGGAACACTAATTTATTTTATGCAAAGAATGGATATTGAAGGTCATTCACCTGAAGAGATTGCAAATGAATTAGTTGATAACTTTAATGAGTATTGCAAAGCAGATGGTCCTTCTGTTAGTCCCGAACATTTTGAAAAAATCATGTTTGCTAAACAATGCGGATCAAAAATTCCTTTATATAATGAATAGAAAATAAAATGAAATTTAGTTCTCAGGAAGAATACGGAATTAGATTATTAATTAGGATTGGTAAGTCTGACTCACCAAACGGACTTACCATACCTGAGATAAGTGAATTGGAGGGACTATCCACTGCTAATGTAGCAAAGATATTAAGAATATTAAGACTTGGTAAATTTGTTGAAAGTGCAAGAGGACAAACAGGCGGATATAAACTTGCTCGTGAACCGAAAGATATAAAAATAAGTAATGTTATGAACGCACTTGGCGGAAAATTATTTGAAGATGATTTTTGCAACAGTCATTCTGGTGCTTTAAATATTTGCACTAACTCTGTTGATTGTTCTGTCCGCTCACTATGGAGTACAATTCAGAATATGCTTGACGGAGTGTTAAGTAAGGTAACTTTAGAAGATCTTTTGGGAAAAGAAAAGCAAGTAATAAATTTAGTAAGTAATTACACAAACAAAGTCACCTCAAATCTCATAAAAAATTAGATAGTATTTTACCTCAATAACACCTGTCTTGTGTAGCTAATTTTAGCGTAGCAAGACCATCTTTTTTGTTTCAACAAAATTTTTTGTTTTCAATCTGTCCGAATGGATCGCTATGCGATAAAAATATATCCCGCTTGAAAGATTACCTGAATTAAATTTTACAGTGTAAGTCCCGGCAGACTTTTCTTCATTAACTAATGTGGTAACTTCTCTGCCGAGTAAATCAAATACTTTTAATGATACAAATTGTCCGGCAGCTGCCGGACTTATTGCATACTGAATTATTGTACTTGGGTTAAACGGATTCGGGTAATTTTGCTCAAGTGTAATTTCTTTAGGTAATATATTCGTATTATTTTCATCACCTACAGAAGTTATTAAATTTGAAAATTTACTAGCAAACGCATCACTTAGCCCACTATTAGTTTCGTTGTATACCCCCTTTGTAGTTGGATAATTTTTAAAATTATTTGCTTCACTAAAACCAGAAATAAATATATTTCCATTTTTCCCAAGAGCTATTGAAAGACCAAAATCTGTAGACAGTCCGCCGATATATGTTGAGTATATTAAACTATTGCCACTTGAATTTAATACCGATAAAACAACATCAGGACCGCCGTTATTTGTTTGGCTGTACGCGTCAGTTGTAGTGGGAAAATCTCTGGTTGCTGAATTTCCCGTTATGAAAGCATTACCATTGGGATCAATTACTATTGAATAGGCAGCTTCTGTAGCATTTCCACCAATAAAAGTTGAGTATATTAAACTTGTAGCTGTTGAATTTATTTCTGTTACAAAAATATCATAAGCACCATTAAAACTTTCATCATAGGCGCCATTTGTAATTGGATAGTTAGCGGAGAAAGTATAACCAGTAATAAAGGCATTTCCATTTACATCTACCGCTAAAGCAAGGCCGGTATCTTGCTTTGTTCCACCAAGAAAAGTTGAGTATACAAGAGTAGTTCCATCCGGATTTATTTT
>PFGS01000297.1 GCA_002783525.1 Ignavibacteriales bacterium CG12_big_fil_rev_8_21_14_0_65_30_8
TATATGCTGAAGAAGTTTTGAGTAAAACTGACGGCAACAAATCTAAAACCGCACAAATACTCGGCATCTCTCGTCCCAAACTAAACACGCTACTGGAAAAAAATAAGAATTAATTTTTATTATCCTTTCGAGTAAAAATAAATTATTGTCATATCGACGAATGTAGTGAGTAGATATCTTTTACTATTAACAGAAATGACAACTTTAATCTTTTTCCACTCCAATTTCTCCCTTTTTTACCTGCACAGGTAATAGTTACAGATTTGAACTTTTAAAATATAGCGAAAGCAAGCAATAAATGAAGTTTTATGTTTGGTATGGAGATTGCTAAGTATACGGCAGTTATTGTCTCATAAACTAAAAAAAGTATTGAGTTTAAAAATTTGAAAATTTGTTTTACATAATTGAATAAGGAGTTATTATGAAATCCACAATACTTAGTTTCTTCATAGCAGTAGGTTTATTCTTTGCTGGTTGTTCAGATCAATCATCAATTAGTAGCCCGCAGCAAGACCCTCAGTTATCAATTATGCAGATGAGTAACGGTCTTCATAAACCTGTTACTATTAAAAAGAATATAGATGGAACTGTTGGTGGTCAGATCGATATGGCAGGTTCATTTGACGGCGTTGTAAGTGTAGACGCTTCATTAACTGTACCGGCAGGTGCATTCCAAGGCAGTATGGATATTTCAATGTATATGGAAGGCTCATTAGCTGTTATAGATTTTGGCCCGACTCCATTTACATTTGATATACCTTTAAACTTTAGTATGACCATTTCAGGGCTGAACTTAATTGGTGTAGATAAAAAATTACAATTTGTCTATATAGCTCCTAATGGAAGTTTACAACCTATAGAACTGAACGGGACTACTAACGTTGATCAAGTAAATGATAGACTGACAGTTACAAATGCTCAGATCCCTCACTTTTCAAGATACGGATGGGCTAAGTAATTAAAGCTTTAAATTACTGACCTTAAATAAGCTTAAATTAAAAGAAGGGAGAGCCTATGGTAATAAAAGAAGTTATTGAATGCTACTTTCTGGAAATCAAATCAGAAAGTAGCTTTTTTATTTTAAAACACACAATTTCTAATTAACAAAAAGATTATTTATTTGTCATATCGACGAGTCCCGACAAGTCGGGATGAGGAGATATCTTTCATTATTAACAGAAAAGATTTCTCATACTGGCTTTGCTCGATTCGAAATGACAAAACCATTTCTACAAAAATTACTACCGAAACTTACCTGTTTACAGGTAAAAAATTCCTGTAAAAAATTTTGGTATTCAATTTTGATTTATAATCGTCATTTTTAATTTGGTATGAAGTTTGCATTATTGACTCTGTTTTATGTGGAGAATTAATGGAGGATTAATTCTCAATAACTTTTTTCAAATTAATATATGGAGTCAATCATGAAAAACTTTTTAACAATTTTGTTATTAAGTGTGGGGTTATTTTTAGTTGGATGTTCCAACGATTCATCTTTAGTAGGGCCTACACAACAAAATATCCAGTCATCAAGTTCTTTTATAGCATTGGGTGATAATCTAAGTCTTCAAAAGAGCGATCCACTATATATTGTAAAAACTGTAAACGGTAATACAGGAGGACAGATAGATATAGTTGGTTCATTTGATAAAGGAAAAATTGAGGTTAACGGAACCTTAACTGTACCTGCAGGTGCATATTCTGGTGATCTGGATATAACAATATTGATGGAAGGAAAAGAAGCTGTTATAGATTTTGGTCCTAGTTCAATAACATTTGAAACGCCTTTATTATTCACAATGGAAGTAGTAGGTGTTAAAATTAAAAAGAAAGATCAGGGCCAAATACATTTTGTTTATTTAGATGGTAATGGAACTTTAACTCCTGTAGAATTGCTGGGAACAACAGTAGTTAATTCAAAGGATAGAATGTTATCTGTATATGACGCACCAATTACCCATTTTTCAAGATATGGATGGGCTAAATAATTAACAAGAATTTATTATTAACATAAAATAGATTTATAAGAGAGAATTATAATGAAGGGAGATAAAATGAAGTTGGTTGAAAAACTCAGTCAATTCCTTAGCAAAAGAGAATTGGCAGAGTTTTACCAGCTTCTTAGAAAAGATATCTCTTTAAAGAATAAAAAGATATCATCGGGTAGTTCAACAGAAAAAAAACAACTTAGTGTTGAATTTTCATCTTCATTGGAATTATATAGTAATATAGATCTGTTAATTACATTTATTTCCAAAAAACTTTCTTACAGCAAACTTTCTAAACTGCTTCTATTTTTCGGGGAAGATCTAACCCAAAAGGGTTCGCTTGATTCAGCTAATAAAGTATTTTCACATTTATTAGATTTATCACAAAATAAATCTAGCAGGAATAAAACAATGGCTTGGGCACTATATGGAATAGGTGATATTTACAGCCGGCAGGCATTTTGGGATAAAAGTATTTCCTTCCTTAATAAAGCTAAATTCAAATTTAAAAGTTTTAATGATAGTAACGGCATTGCAAAATGTGAAAATATACTTGGAACTGTCAATGTAGAATTAGGTGAATTGAATAAAGCAAAAAAACATTTTGAAAATGCACTTTCTTCTTTAAGCCATATAAAAAACGATACACTTAGAGGAATGCTCGAATCTAATATTGGAATTCTTGAAAATATAAAAGGCAATTATGATCAGGCATATATACATTTTCAAAAAGCTCTTTATAAATTTGAGGAAGAAGAGAATGATCAGAGACTTTCAGAAGTGCATCATAATTTGGGGATGGTATGTGTTGTTAAGAAAAACTTTAAGTCGGGGTTAAAAGAATTTGACAGAGCATTTATGTATGCAAATAAAGCTGAAGTTTGGCAGATAATGTGTATCTCCTGTGTAAACAAAGCTTACATTTATTGTAAGTTAAATAACTATGTAATGGCCAATGCTTTTGCACTCAAAGCAATGGAGATTGCATTTAAAATTAACGATCGTCTTTCAATCGCTGATATTTATAAAATTAAAGGAATTATTGAAAAGAATAAAAAAAACTATTTACTGTCAGAAAATTACTTTAATACGAGCCTGAGAATAAATAAAGAACTGGAAAACATATTAAACCAAGCTGAAACATTATACGAGATGGGTTTCTTATACAAACAAATGAGAGACTTTAAACAGAGCAAATTATGTTTTAATAAGGCTCTTAATAAGTTTAAATACCTAAAAATTGATAAAATGGTTGAACAAATTACAGAAGAAATAAAAATCTAAAATTTTAAGATAATTTATTGATTAAAACTTCTCTTTTTTTCCTTTACCAAAAGCTTATTCACCACTAATAATTATTAACCATTTATCGATAAAAAGTTGACTTTAAGCTCAGAATTAATAGATTTAAATCCCCATTAATTAATAGGAGCTCTGTTATGAAGCGGATTTTACTATTTTCGTTCGTTGTCATAGGTTTTCTGCTTGCAGGCTGTTCGGACAATTCAACTGTTTTACAGCCCCCTAATTCCGACATAAATAAAAAAGCAGTACAAGATGATACGTCAACTCTCATAAAATTACCTTTTAGTCTGCTCGGTAAAAAGAAAAAGGTTTCTGAAAAAATTGACGGTGCCCAAGGTGGCATTATTGAGATACACGGAAAAATTAAAAAAGGTGTTGAGTATCGCGGTAATCTGGAAATACCTGCCGGTGCATTTGTAGGTAAAAAGAAAATTACAATTAAGCTTGATAATAAATATGCCGGATTTGATTTTGGTCCCGATGGATCTGAATTTTCAAAATCATTACTCTTTTCTGGAGAAATAGATGGACTGGATCTGAAAGGTGTAGATGAAGATAATGTAAAATTTGTTTTTGTTGATAAGGATGGAAATTTTTCCCCTATAGTTTCTGAAGAAGTTGTAGTAAATGTAAAAAATGGATTGTTGAAAGTTATCAAAGCTCAAATTTGGCACTTCTCAAGATACAATTGGGCAAAATAAAAATTATAGGCAATTTAATTGTTATACAATATATCAATAATTGAGAGTGTTTTAAAAGAATATTTTGACAGTAAAAGATTTGAAGAATATAAAAAATTATTATCCAGTATTACCAAAAAGGAAAAAGTAAAAAATGTTGGTGATAAACTTAAAGATCTAAGCTTAAAAAATGATTATGATTCTTCATCAAGTTATAATTCATATATAGAATTTTTACTTACTTATTCTGAACAAAATCTCTCAAAAACGAAATACTTAGAGTTGCTGCTATTCTTAGGAGAAGTATCCACTATAAAAGGAGAGCTGGATGTTTCCTCCCGTATCTTCAATAAATTAATTGATTTTAGTATAAAAAAAGAAAAATATAAAAATGTTCTGGCATTTGCGTTAATGTCATTGGGTGATATTTACAGCAGACAAGCGGAATGGGAAAAAAGTAAAAAATATATTAACAAAGCCAAAAATATTTATAAAAAAGAAAATGATTACAATGGCTTGGCAAAATGCGAAAATTTAATGGGAACAATTTTCGGTGATAAAGGAAACTTAAATAAAGCACATAAACATTTTGATAAAAGCCTGAATTATTTAAATCCAAAAAAAGATAAAACTATTTATGGAATGATAGAAACTAATTTGGGAGTAGTAAATAATATTTTACAAAATTTTGATGAAGCTTATAATTATTATCAAAGAGCATTGATAATATTTGAGAAAGAAAAAAATTACAGAAGAATTGCAGAAGTTACAGGC
>PFGS01000041.1 GCA_002783525.1 Ignavibacteriales bacterium CG12_big_fil_rev_8_21_14_0_65_30_8
AGTTGGTTTGCTATATCAATTTAATGACAATGCTCGGTTTGGCACAACTATTCAATTCCCTCAATATTATACAATAGAAGAAGATTTTATAGTAAATGGTTACAGTGAATTTGGAACAGGTAATTTTGTTGACTTAGACCAATCACAATATAGCGACTATGTAAAATATGATATTGTTACTCCTTTTAAATTCACTTCCGGATTTTCGTTTAACATACATGGCTTAATAATTAATGCAGAAGGTAGTTTGGTTGATTATTCTCAGCTTAAAATTGAAAATCCAGAAGGAATAAGTGCGCAATATGTCGGAAGTGTAAATAAAGATATTGCTGATAATCTTAGACAAGTTTTTTCTTTTAATTTAGGAGCCGAATACACAATTACTCAATTAGGTTTAAGAATAAGAGGTGGTTATTTCACCCAACCATCAGCATACAAAAATGATCCTGACCAGTTTAATAAAAAATATTTAACAGCAGGAATCGGTTTTTTAATGGCACAAAATCTGGGAATTGATATTGCATATGTTAGGGGCTGGTGGAAAGATATAGGTGATAATTATGGAGTTAATGTTTCAAGAACTTATCAAGATATAGAGATTGATAGATTATTAGTTGATTTTACATATAGGTTATAAATTTATAAAAAATTAAGTTTTTTAAAACCCAGTTTTCCTTTGAAGACTGGGTTTTTTTATTTGTAATCAACCATAATCAAGCTATTTTAATAGAATATTAAAAATGACTATAAATTGAAATCTTATTCAGTAAAAGTTATATTTAAGTTTCAAAACAAAGTCATTTTAATGAAAGAAATTTTTTCTGATTTTAAAAGTTCGTTTAGCAAATTTCACTCTGAAAAGATAATCCCATCTGATAATTTATCAAATGATAATACACTTATCAGTTTCGCTTATTCAATTCCTGACTTAGACTTTGACAGTTTATTCAATAATATCAGAGAATATTCACCTTCACTTATTCTTGAAAAGCCTGACGAAAATTTTAAGATAATAGCTTTAGATTCTGTTTATACTTTTGAAGACGATTTTAAGAATAATCACTCTTCTTTTTCTACCGTAATAAATACTTTAAAAGAAAATACAATAGAAAATTGGGGTGAAGAATTATCAAGAGACATTCCATTGATTGTGGGTGGAATGAAATTTTTAGCTAAATCTAATTCTGAATTATGGAATGACTTTAAAGATTCAAATTGGTTCATTCCAAAATTTCTTTTTATAAAGAAGAATAATTTTACTGGACTGGTGTTCAATACATTTTTGAGATCAATCAGAGATTTTGAAAATGAAATTGACGATATTCAAATTGAACTAGAAAAAATACTTGCAACAGAAACAAATATTGATAATAACGAAAATTCAAAAATAACAAATTCAAACGGTAAAGCTGATAAAGAAAATTGGTTAGAAAAAGTTGAAAATATTTTAGAACTAATAAGGAAAAATGAAATTCAAAAGGTAGTATTGTCACGCAATCTTTCACTAAAGCTAAACAATAAACCCAATTGGAAATTTATTTATAAAAATCTTACATCCAACTACCCTACCTGTCATTTTTTTATCTATCACAATAATAATTCCTTCTTTTTCGGTTCAACTCCTGAGAGATTAGCAAAGTTCAGTAACGGATTTGTTGAAGTAGATGCTTTGGCAGGTTCTACACCAAGAGGTAAAGATGAAAAAGAAGATAAACTATTTGCTAATAATTTGTTAAACAGTAAAAAAGATTTAGCAGAACATAATTTTGTAATTGATCATATAACCGGAACAATTAAAGATATTACAGAGAATCTCGAAATCAATAATAAATACAGCATTAAAAAACTTAAAAATATTCAGCACCTTCATAGTAGAATTTCTGGTAAATTAAAAAATGGATTTACAGCACTAGATATTTTGATTAATCTTTATCCAACTCCTGCTATTTGCGGTGTTTCAAGAGATAAAGCTTTTTCTGTAATAAAAGAATTTGAAAATTATGACAGAGGAATGTACTCAGGAGTTATTGGCTGGTTTAATTTCAATAATGAAGGTGAATTTACTGTTGCTTTAAGATCTGCTTTAACTGATGAGAAAAATTTAATTGTATTTGCAGGCAGTGGAATAGTTGCAAATTCCAATCCAAATACTGAATTTGAGGAAACAGAAATAAAATTAAATGCTATCCTCAATCTATTTGATGAAGAAATTAGAAGTAAATAAAAACATAATTTGGTCAACGGCATTTGTAAATGAACTTGCAGCTAACGGAGTTAAATTTGCTTGCATCTCCCCCGGTTCCAGAAACACACCTTTAACATTCGCTTTTGATTCAAATAAAAAGATCAAAAAGCATATTTTTATAGATGAAAGAAGTTCTGCTTTTTTTGCTTTGGGGTTGGCTAAAGTTAAAAATGAACCTGTTGCAATTGTTACAACTTCAGGAACTGCTACTGCAGAAATTTATCCAGCAATTATTGAAGCATACAAACAAAGAATTCCTTTAGTAGTCTGTACTGCAGACAGACCTCCCGGCTATTTTGAAAGAGGTGCTAACCAGTCAATAAATCAAGAAAATATTTATAAAAACCATATTAGAGCATTTTATAATTTTGGAATACCAATTCTATCTGAAAAAAAATTAAAATTTTTAAGAAAGAAATCTTTTGAAATACTTAATATTTCAACTAAAATAAATCCGGGACCTGTTCATTTTAACTTCCCTTTTGATAAACCTTTTGAACCTGACTCATTCACTAATGAGGTTAGTAAAACTTTATTAGCTATTTCAATAAGTAGAAATTCAAAAAACATTTTTAGACCAAGAGCTGGAAAATCAAATCATACACTTTTTAAAAAGATTAAAAATGATATTAATAAATATGATAAAGGATTAATAATAGTCGGACCGGAAAATTATAATAATAATTTTGCAAAAAATATTACCAAATTATCTGAAAAAATAAATTTCCCAATTCTTGCTGACGGCACATCTCAATTAAGGTTCAATACAAAAAACCAAAAAAATATAATCTGTAATTATGATGCTTTTTTAAGAAGCCCGAAAATAAAAAAGAGAATTAAACCTGAGATTATTCTACATTTTGGTAGAACTATTACTTCCAAAGGATTGGAAGATTATTTAGCAAAACTGAAATGCAAAAAATATTTGATAAATGAATTTGGAGATTTATTTGATCCTTCTAATAATTCTATTGCTATTTTGAAGATGTTACCTTTTCTTTTTTGTAAAGAGATCATTACAAATGTTGATAAGAAAATAAAAAATAGGGAATGGTTATCATTATTCATTAATGCAGATAGCATTTCATCTGATATTAAAAATAAAATTATTAATACAGCTAAATTTCCATCAGAAAGCAGAGTAATAAATGAAATTTTGAAACTCATACCTGAAAATTCTAACATTATGCTATCTAACAGTTTATCTGTTAGAGACTTTGATAATTTTGCTCAAAAGATAAATACAAATATATCTGTTTTTAATAATCGTGGTGCAAGCGGTGTTGATGGAATAGTTTCAACATCTATGGGCATTGCATCTAGAAGTAAAAAACCAACTGTTTTATTAATTGGTGATATCGCCTTTTATTATGATCTGAATGGTTTGTTAAATGAATATAAAAATTCTATTCCATTAACAATTGTTTTAATTAACAACTCCGGAGGTGGAATTTTTAATTTTCTTCCTGTAAAAAAATATAAACAGATTTTCAAAAAATATTTTCTAACACCACATAAACTAAACTTCAAAGAAATTGTTAGTGGTTTTGGTGTAAAGCATACTACAATAAATAATTGGAAACATTTTAATAAGATATTTAATTTATCAATAAAGTCCGGAAAAGTTCAGGCCCTTGAATTGAAAACTAATACTGAGGAATCATTCAAATTAAGAAAACTCTTTTTGACCAAAGTCAGGCAAGCCTTTGAAAATTAAATTTGATAATTTTGAACTGAATGTCGAAACTCCTTCCAAACTATTACAGAACAAAAAATATATATTTTTTCTACATGGATTTACCTGTTCTTCAGGGGATTGGTCAGATGTAATTGATAAAAATTTTAATCCGATATTAATTGATCTTATTGGTCATGGTAAAAGTGATTCACCGAAAGATTTAGACTTTTACAGAGATGATTCACAGTTAGAACAAATAAAGAAAATTATATCTCATTTTACAGATGAAAAGATTATTCTTTGCGGATATTCAATGGGAGGAAGGTTAGCACTTTCATTTGCAAATAAATATGCGGGAAATTTAAGTGGACTAATACTTGAGAGTTCTACTTATGGAATTAATAGCAAATTAGAAAGAGATGAAAGAATAAAACAAGACAATGCCGTTTGTGAATATATAAACACCCATTCAATTAATGAATTTGTAAATTTTTGGATGAATAAAGATTTATTCAGTTCATTAAAAAAAATGCCTGAAGAAAAATATAACAGTGTTATTGAATCTAAAATAGAGAACAATAAAATTGGTTTAGTAAATTCTCTTCTGGGTTTTGGAACAGGAATTATGCCTTCTCTTATTAAGAATTTAAAAAAAATAGAGATACCTACTCTCTTAATTACAGGTGAATTGGATAAAAAGTTCACAAAAATAAATCAAGAAATGATGAATGAATTTCCTAATGCAATTCATACTATTATTAATAATGTCGGACATTCAACTCATTTAGAAAATCCTTCGGAATTTATAGACAGAATAAATCAATTTTTATCTGATTTAAAATAGATTTTTTCTTTGCATTTTTTGAAGAAAGCCTTATTTTCATTTTATCACAACAAAATTATTAATAAATTTAATGGAGTAAATAGTGTTTAGCGAACCACTTATCAATGCGGCCAACAATTGGGGATTATGGGCAATTCTTTTTATAGTA
>PFGS01000146.1 GCA_002783525.1 Ignavibacteriales bacterium CG12_big_fil_rev_8_21_14_0_65_30_8
AATCGCTTAAATATTTTAACGAAGAAAAAAATTACATTGCCCCTGGAATACAAACCATAGCAACTCGTTCAAAAATTACTATAGAAAAAGGTGAAGGCTGCATAGTACAAGATGTTGATGGAAACAGATACATTGATTTTTTTGCCGGTGTTGGTGTTGCAAGTTTAGGCTACAATCATCCTGCATATACAAAATACCTGAAAGAACAAATTGAAAATATTCATGTGGGAAGTTTTACTTCAAAGAATAGAGTTGAGTTAACAAAATTATTATCAGAAAATGCAATTGGTGATTTAATGAGGAGCCAGTTTTACAGTGGTGGTGCTGAAGCTGTTGAAGCAGCATTAAGAATGGCAAAATCTTATACAAAGAAAACAGAGTTTATCGGATTCTGGAACGGTTTTCACGGTAAAACAATGGGGGTTCTTCCACTTTTAGGTGATGACTTTAAAGTTGGTCTTGGTCCATTACCTCCCGGATATTATAATACACCATATGCTGACTGCAATCATTGCCCATTAAATGATACTTTCCCTGAATGTAATTGGGCATGTGTAGATTTTATTAAAAAGAAAATCAGATACGAAACAACAAATAACATTGCGGCGATTATTGTAGAACCTATTCAAGGTACTGCGGGTAATGTTGTACCTGCACCTGGATTTTTAAAAGAATTAAAAAAACTAACGGAAGAAATTGGTGCATTATTAATTTGTGATGAAATGATAACAGGATTTGGCAGAACAGGAAAAATGTTCGGAACTCAACACGAAGATATTGTTCCTGACATTATTACTATCGGAAAAGGTTTTGGTGGAGGCTTCCCGATGACAGGTATAATGTCAAGAGAAGAAATTATTAATGCTAAACCTTTTGGAAACCCCAGTGGATCTTCTTCAAGTTATGGTGGTAACCCACTTGCATCTACAGCAGCTTATATAACTTTAAAATCAATTATTGATGACGGTTTAGTTGAAAACTCACGCAAAGTTGGCGATCTTATGATGTCAAAATTAAATCAGTTAAAGGATAAATTTCCAATTATTGGAGATGTAAGAGGAAAGGGATTGATGATAGGTATTGAACTGGTTAAAGGAAAAGATTCTAAAGAAAAACTGGATAAAAAATATACCGAAATGTTTTTCCACGAATGTTTGAAAAGAGGACTGATAGTTATGGGTTATAATCCTGACATCAGAGTTTATCCTCCATTAGTTGTAAATCAAGAAATTGCTGAAGAAGGAATTGCTATTATGGAAAGTGCATTTAGTTATGTTTCAGATCAACTCTAAAATTCAGGCTACATTTAAATCAAAAGATACTGAAGAATTTTTAGACAGATTTTTCTACCGTCCTTTTGGTTATTTAATGGCTCTCGTTTCTAAAAAAATCGGGTTCACTCCAAATGTTATAACCATTTCAAGTATTGTCTTTGGAGTAACTGCGGGGCATTTATTCTTTTATAACAATGTTACTCTTAATATAATTGGTGTTGTTTTACTTGTGCTGGCTGAAACAATGGACAGTGCAGACGGACAGCTTGCAAGAATGACTGATATCCATTCCCGCTTCGGTAAAATACTGGATGGTGTTGCCGGCAATTTAATGTTCATAAGTATTTACCTGCATTTGTGTACAAGATTTGTTTTAAATGGAGGAACACCTTGGATTTTTCTTATTGGATTAATCTCTGGTTTAAGTCATTCATATCAAAGCGCTATGTCAGAATATTACAGAAATTTCTATCTATATTTTGTATACGGAGATGGCATTGTTATTATTGACAATTTAAAAGATATGCGTGAAAAATATAAAGAATATACTTGGACGAAAAACTTAGGTAAAAAGATATTACTTAGATTATATGTCAACTATACATTTCAGCAAGAATTACTTTCAAAATCAATTAGAATTTTATATAAAAAAGTACAACGCTTCAATGGACAATTACCAAGTTGGTTAAAAGAAGAATACCGAAAATTGAATAAACCTCTTCTAAAATACGGTAACATTCTTACTACTAATACAAGAATGATCGTTTTGTTCTTTACAATATTTTATGCTGATGTGCTTTACTTTTTTTTGTTTGAATTAATAGTTTTAAATGTTCTATTGGTTTATTTTGTTTTAAGGCACGAACATACCAGCAAACAATTGCTTGAGCTTACAAAGGCACATACGGAGGCAGCTTAAATGCTAAAAGGTGCAATCATTGGGTTTGGCAAGATAGCACAACAAAGCCACTTAAAAGCCTATCAGCAAGATGAATTAAAAAGCGACGTAAAAATAACATCTGTTGTTGAACCGCTTGAAGTAAACAGATTAGAGGGGCAAAAAAATAATCCCAATTTAAATTTTTACTCAACTACAGATGAACTTTTTTCAAAAGAAGAAATTGATTTTGTTGATATAACTGCACCCCCAAAATTTCATTCGAAATTGATAAAAGAAAGCATTGAACAGAATGTAAATATTTTATGCGAAAAACCATTCACTCTTAATTTAGAAGAAGCAACAGAGACTTATTCACAATTAAAAAATTACGATAAAGTTTTTATCCCTTGTCATCAATATAAATATTCACCAATCTGGCAAAATTTTAAAAACTTTTTATTGAATGAAAATGGGGATGCTCAATCACTGCTTCAATTTAATATATTCAGACTTCAGGCTGATCCCGGTGGAACAAATTTTAATCCGGCCTGGAGGACAGATAAATCATTAAGCGGTGGCGGAATACTTGCCGATTCAGGTATTCACTATTTATATCTTTCACAATGGCTGCTTGGTAAACCCAAAACTGTTACTGCAAAAGTCTATAACTTAAATCACAGTAATTACCCGGTTGAAGATACAGCAATGGTAACTCTTGAGTTTGAAAAAGCTGTTGCACAAATTACTTTAACCTGGGGGGCTGATAAAAGAGTAAACAATGCAAGACTTATTTCGAGTACAGGAAGTTTGAACTACGAAGGTAAAACACATCTTATTAAAAACTTAAATAATAAAGAAGAAAAGATCACTGTTCCGGATGCTTCTGATAAAGCGCATTACTTTTCTTTGTACATTTCACTTATAAAAGAATTTATTTCTAAAATAAAGAATAAGGAAAGAGCTGTAAATTTAGTTGATGAAGCATTTGATTCAATAAATTTATTGAACAAATGTTATTTGTCGGCTGAGTTAGGAAAAACAATTTACCTTAGTAATGAATAAGTATATAAAAACTATATTTTTTATCGTTGGCCTTTCAGTATTTGCCTTTCTTATAAACGATTTTGGTTTAGGTAATATTATAACAAATATAAAAAAAACCGGATGGTGGTTTGTTCCTGTAGTTGGTGTCTGGGGATTTGTCTACTTACTAAATACATGGTCATGGCGTTACATACTTGATCCTAAAAAAAACAAATTACCTTTTATAGATTTATACAAAATTACAATTAGCGGATTTGCTATAAATTATATAACACCATTTGTAAATCTTGGTGGCGAACCGTATAAAATATTGGTTTTAAAAGATAGGATAGGATATCATTCTGCTGTTTCTTCTGTAATCCTTTTCACAATGATGCATTTTCTTTCTCACTTTTTCTTTTGGGTTACAGCAATTTTATGCGGTTTAATTTTACTTCCACTTTCTTTAGAATTTAAAATAACTCTTATTGCTGCTCTAGTTATTCTTTCAGGACTTATTTGGTTTGCATTCAGAAGACATAAAAAAGGAATATTTGAATCTTTATTAAATTTTGTTTCCAAGATTCCTTTCTTAAAAAAACTTGGAAAAAAATTAAGCTCAAAAGAAGAATCATTATTAAAAATTGATGATGAAATAAAATATCTTTATAACGAAAGGCCCAAGGATTTTTTCTGGGCACTTTTTTTAGATTATTTTTCACGCATAGTAACTGCATTAGAATTTATGTTTATTCTAAATGCTGTCGGAATGCATATTGGTTATATGGAAGCTTTTTATATTAGTGCCGGCTCTTCATTAATTACAAATCTTTTTTTCTTTATACCATTTGAACTTGGTACACGCGAAGGTGGTTTGTATTTGGTTTTAGGCAGCATTCACCTAACTTCTGCCGTTGGCGTTTATATTGGTATTATAAATAGAGCAAGAGAATTCTTTTGGATCTTAACCGGTTTGATACTTACACAGTTTGACGGTAAAAATAAAATTAAAAAAGTTGAGGATAAAAAAGATCTGCTGGAATATATAACGGAAGATGATAAATGATAAAAGCTGTTGTTTTTGATTTTGGAGGAACGATTGACACTAACGGAATTCACTGGAGTGAAAAATTTCGTTTAACTTATAATAAAGCAAAGCTTAATATTAAGACAGATGACTTTAATGAAGCATACGTAAAAGCTGAACCAAAGATGTACGAAACAGTGTTAGAAGATGATGATCTTTTTATCACTCTCCAGAAACAATCTTATTTGCAATTAGAATATCTTGTAGAAAATAAAGGGTATAAATTTTATAACTCCCCAGGTGTTGTTGCTTCAGACATTGCTGAGACTTGCTGCAAAGATGTAGTAAAATGTGTGGAAGAAACAAAGATAGTTTTGAATGAATTCAAAGATAATTTAAAATATACTTTAGTCTCAAATTTTTATGGAAATATTGAAAGCGTTTTAAAGAGCTTGAGTATTGATGAATATTTTTCGTCAATTATTGATTCAACAAAAGTTAACTTAAGAAAACCCGATAAAAGAATTTTTGAATTGGCATTAAAAGATTTAAATGTAAAAGCTGAAAATACTTTGGCCGTTGGTGACTCTTACGTTAGAGACATTGTGCCGGCTAAAATATTGGGCTGCAACACCGCCTGGCTGAATGTTCAAAGCTGGACTCAACCCGACGATACTTCAAATGCTGATTTT
>PFGS01000207.1 GCA_002783525.1 Ignavibacteriales bacterium CG12_big_fil_rev_8_21_14_0_65_30_8
GCTGATTTCGCGGATTAAACGGATTTTCGCTGATTATGATCCGCGTTTATCGGCAAAATCCGTGTGATCCGTGTTCTATTTCTTGTTATCAACAATCAAAACAAACTCGCCCTTTAAATTTTTAGCTTCAACTTGTTTTAAAATATTTACCGCAGTCCCCCTGTAAAATTTTTCTCCTTTCATCGTTAATTCAAAAGCCACAACTACGGGAATATTATTACCCAGCATTTTAACAATATCAAACATCAAACTTTTTAATCTATAGGGTGTATCCATAAGTACAATTACTTCTTTTATGGATTTTAATTTAAATAGCTGCTGTCTTCTTATATCTTTTTTAGGTGAGAGCCATCCGTAATAGTAAAATTTTTCAAAATCAAAATTGGAACCAATTAAAGCAGACAAAAGTGAACTGGCACCGGGAACAGGAATTACATCAATGTTTTGAGAAATAAGAACATCAACAAATAAATGTCCGGGATCAGAAAAAAGCGGTGTTCCGCAATCAGAAATTAAAGCAGCAGATTCTCCATTAATTAATTTTAACAAAAGATCATTTATAACTTCTTTTTCGTTGTGTTCGTTTAAGTTGAAGAGTTCTTTTTTTATTTCATAATGTGCAAGCAGTCTTCGTGCTTCTTTAAATTCTTCACAGATAATAAAATCAACTTCTTTTAAAGTTTTTAAAGCACGCAGAGTAATATCATCATAATTACCTATGGGAGTGGAGACTATGTAAAGTTTTCCATTCATAGAATTGTTGAGATTTTAATAAGTCAATAATTTAACTTAATATGATAATAACAGGCTTACCAAACTAATTCTTTTACTTTCTCAAACATATTATCAATTTCAACATCCATTCTTTCCCCGGTTGAACGGATTTTTAATTCAATCTTTCCTTCGGCTAATTTTTTATTACCTACAATTATCTGCAGAGGCATACCCAGGAGATCTGCTTCTTTAAATTTATATCCGGCTTGTGCGTCAGTTCTGTCGTCAAACAGAACTTCAATTTTATCTGCCGTTAGTTTTTCATAGATAGATTCAGATGTTTTTACAACATCATCATTTTTCATGTTCAATCCCATTAAATGAACCTGGAAAGGTGCAAGATTTTTATCCCAGATAATTCCGTTTTCATCATTGTGCTGTTCAATATAACATGCCATTACTCTTTCAACACCAATTCCGTAACTTCCCATAATGATCGGTTTTTCATTTCCCTCTTCATCCAAGAATGTTGCACCCAAAGCTTCTGAGTATTTTGTACCGAGTTTAAATATATGTCCAAGCTCAATTGCAGTAAACACATCTAATTTATTATCGCAATTAGGACAGCCTTCTCCCGAAGAAATTAATCGAAGGTCAAAATATTCAATATTTTTTACATCTCTTTTCAGATCAATTCCTCCCAAGTGAAAATCATTTTTATTTGCGCCGCTGTAAAGATTGTTTGCATCTTTTAATCTGTTATCTGCAATAATTCTGCCTTTGTAATTAATTGGTCCTATTGATCCTGCATCAGCACCAGTAATTTCAATTAATTCTTCGGTATGAGCAGGACGAACTGCACTGCCCAATTCTTTTGTAAGTTTTGTTTCATTTACTTCATCATTACCAAGCATTAAAACCAGAACAGGTTTTTCATCAACAATATAAACTCTTGATTTTGCACACTGAGTTTCATCTATTTTTAAGAACTCACAAAGTTCATCTATTGATTTTACATTTGGTGTGGAGATCTCTTTTACTTCTTCACTTTTTTTATCTCTTGCTTTAGCTTCAATTTTTGATGTGGCTACTTCTAAATTGGCTGCATATTCACATTTTGTACAATGAGCAACAGTGTCTTCTCCTGCATCTGACTTAACCATAAATTCTTCTGAACCCGAACCACCCATAGCACCGCTTGAAGCACCAACCACAAAATAATTTAAATTACATCTGTCAAAAATATTTCTGTAAGCTTTATCGTGAAGCATGTAACCTTTGTTCAATCCTTCTTCTGTGGCATCAAGAGTATAAGCGTCCTTCATCAAAAATTGTCTGCCTCTAATTACTCCGCTTCTGGGTCTGGTTTCATTTCTGTATTTCGTTTGTATTTGGTACCATATCTGCGGAAGATCTTTATATGATTGCACTTGACCTTTTGCCGTTGTTGCAACTATCTCTTCGTGGGTTGGGGCAAGTACATATTCTCTGTTATCAATATGAAATAAAATATCACCAAATGCTTCTACTCTTCCAGTTTGTTCCCAAATCTCTTTTGGATTTAAAGCCGGAAAATGAAACTCTTGTCCGCCGATTGCATTCATTTCTTCTCTAATTATTTCAGAGATTTTTCTTATTACTCTGTAACCCAACGGAAGAAAAGAATAAATACCTGCAGAAAGCATTCTTATCATACCTGCTCTGAGCATTAGTCTATGACTTGTAACAACCGCTTCGTTGGGTATTTCTTTTAAAGTCGGTATAAATGAATTACTTAATCTCATAATTAAATTTAATTTAAAAATAATTTATAAAAATACAGAAATGGACAGGCTTATCAAAATAAGGCCAAAAAAAGAGGTAATTCTTAAAAAACACATTACCCGGTTTTAGCTGCTCTAACACACAATCATAACAAAGGAAATTGTAATTTAATCTGTTCGACCTTATATTAAGGCTAATAAGTTCACATGATAAATAAACCAAAACGGATAATTAAAATGACTAAGCAGGAAAAGTCTATCCATTCCAGATTTGAAGTAATAAAAGGAATGGAAGATTTCGTTGGGGAAAATATATACACTCTTTTGAAACCTGTTAATGAGAGCTGGCAGCCGTCTGATTTTCTACCTGATATGACTGCTGAAAACTGGCGCGAACAAATAAATGAGTTCAGACAAAGAGCTGAAGCTCTGCCTGATGATCTGCTTGTTGTACTAATAGGAGATATGGTTACCGAAGAAGCTCTGCCGACTTATCAAACTTTTTTAAACAGGCTGGATGGAGTAAAAGATGAAACCGGTGCAAGTAATTCACCGTGGGCTCAATGGAGCCGGGGATGGACATCGGAGGAAAACAGGCACGGGGATCTGCTAAATAAATATTTATACCTTACGGGTAAAGTTGATATGAGAGCTGTCGAAACGACAATCCACCACCTGATAAGAAATGGATTTGATACACAAACCGGAAGCGATCCATATCTTGGATTTGTTTATACATCATTCCAGGAAAGAGCAACAAAAGTTTCACATACAAATGTAGCAAAGCTTGCCAAAAAAGCTGGTGATGACAGGCTGCAAAAAATTTGCGGCTTAATTGCGGGCGATGAAGCAAGACACGAAAAAGCATACAGACTCTTTATGCAAAAAGTTTTTGATACAGATCCCGAAGAAGCCGTTTTATCATTTGAAAAAATGATGAAAATTAAAATTACTATGCCGGCTCATTTAATGGATGATGGAAAAAACAAAAATCTTTTTACAAATTTTTCTAATGTTGCACAGAGAATTGAAGTTTATACAACTAAAGATTATGCTGAAATAATATCCGATCTTGTTTCGGGCTGGAATATTGGAAACTTAAAAGGATTGTCGGATATCGCTGCAAAAGCGCAGGATTATCTTTGTAATCTTTCTGAAAGATATCTCAAAGTAGCAAAAAGATTATCTTTTGCAGGACCGGCAGAAAAGTTCAGCTGGATTTTTGACAGGGAGGTTTAATCTACAACTTTCTCTAACTGTTTTACAACATAAACCGAATCCCTTACCCGGACAAGTTCTTCACAGGGAATTGTGAAAAGGTTTCCTTTTCCTACTTCATTGACCTGTTTATCTTCAAACAGGATATTTTGAATTTTAAATTCCACTACTCCGGTTGTTTCACCAATAATTAATATTTTATCATCGACTCTGAGTTTACCCGTTTCCATTTTTATCTCAGCTACACGCGGTTTTTTGTAATAATTTGTAACTCTTCCGATAAACTCTTTCCTGGTCGTAGCCTTGCTTCCGTAAATTCCCGCGTACTCATTTTCACCGGGTGCTTCAAAATAAAACCCGGCTGAGAAACCACGGTTGTATACTTCCCCTAATTCTTCCAGCAATTCCTTTTTTATTTCTTTTGTTAATTTTCCTTCAAAATAAAGATCAATTGCTTTTCGATATGTTTTTACAACAGTTGTAACATATTCGGGACTTCTTTTTCTTCCTTCAATTTTTAGTGAATCAATACCGGCATCAATAAGTTCATCAATAAATTCTATAGTACAAAGATCCTTTGGTGACATTACGTAATCTTCACCTAATATCATTTCATTACCCGTTTGAGTGTCTTTAATTTCATACTCTCTTCTGCAGGGTTGAATACATTCACCACGATTTGCACTTTTATCAAAAAGTTCGTGACTCATAAAACATCTTCCGCTTACTGCAATGCACATAGCACCATGAATAAACGCTTCAATTTCAATATCAATTTCAGATTTTATTTTTTTTATATCTTCAAGTAAACATTCACGTGCAAGAACAATTCTTTTTGCACCAAGTTCTTTATATAATTTTGCAGAAGAAGAATTTGAAATAGAAGCTTGTGTAGAAACTGCGAATGGCATATTATATTTTCTGCATATGTTAATCACTGAAAGATCCCAGCAAATGATCATATCAATGCCGGAATCTTTTGCTTCTTTTACTATTTTTTCAACTTGTACAATTTCGTTTTCATATATAATTATGTTAAGTGTTAAATATGTTTTAACTTTATTTTCTTTACAAAATTCTGATATTTTGTTTAGTCCTTCTATGGAAAAATTTCTTGCTTTTGCACGCATATTAAGCTGGTCAATACCAAAGTAAACTGCATTAGCTCCTGACTTTACAGCAGTTCTTAACATTGTCCAGTCACCTGCAGGAGCCATA
>PFGS01000159.1:0-4741 GCA_002783525.1 Ignavibacteriales bacterium CG12_big_fil_rev_8_21_14_0_65_30_8
CTGACGGTGTTGATGAATTCTATGAGATAGGGCCAAGTAAAGTTCTTCAAGGATTATTGAAAAGAATTAACCCTAATGTTAAATGCGAAAATATTGAGAAATACTCAGACTTGGAGAAATACTTGTAATGCCAAAAAATTTTGAGAAAGTAATCAATGGATTAAAAATAGATCCAATTATATTCACATTTAAATTTGATTGTGAATGTACTGGTGAATGTTGCCATTATGGTGTTTATACTGATTCTTTTGAAGCAGAAAGGATATTAAATAATAAAGATAAAATATTAGCTAATTTTGATAGCACCCAATGCACCGATGCAAGTAAATGGTTTGAAAAACCGGAAGAAGATAAAGAATTTGAATCCGGAATTGCTATTGGTACTGAAGTGATAAATGGGAAATGTACTTTCTTAGATAACAAAGGTTTATGCACTCTTCAAAAAATGGCAAATGATGAAAGCGAATATAAGTGGAAGTATAAACCACTTTATTGTATATTGTTTCCACTAATTATTGATGAGGGCGTACTTACCATTGATACCGGACATATTAAAAGGTTGAAAACTTGTAATCCTATATTTGATACAAAAAAGACAATATTTGAATCTTGTACAGAAGAATTATTACACTTATTGGGAAAGAGAGGTTACTCGCAATTAAAAAAATATTCTGAAGAATATTTAGTAAACAAAAAAAATAATTAAAATGTTAAAAAATAAAAAAGCACTCGTAACAGGTGGAACCAGAGGTATAGGCAAAGCTATCGTTTTTGATTTGGCTGCAAATGGTTGTAATGTTATATTTACATATCATAGCTCTGAAGAAGCAGCTAAGAGTATTGAAAAAGAATCAGAAAAATTTGGCATTAAGATAATTGGATTTAAAGCAGATGCTTCAAAATTTATAGATACAGAAAAATCTATTCAATTTATTTTAGAGAAATTGGGTAATTTGGATATACTTGTTAACAATGCCGGAATTACAAAAGATAATTTAATTTTAAGAATGACTGAGGAAGATTTTGATACAGTTATTTCAGCTAACTTAAAGAGTGTTTTTAATTATTCAAAGTTAGCTATAAAACCAATGATGAAACAAAGATATGGTAGAATAATTAATATTTCATCAGTTGTGGCATTGATTGGTAATCCTGGTCAAGCAAATTATGTTGCTTCAAAAGCTGGGGTAATTGGTTTAACTAAATCTCTTGCAAGAGAATTTGCCTCCAGAAATATTACTGTTAATGCTGTAGCTCCTGGTTATGTTAGTACTGATATGACAAAAGAATTGAATGAAGTTCAAAAAGAAGCTATTGTGAGTCAAATACCATTAAAAAGAATAGCTGAACCTGTAGATATTGCAAAAGTTGTCACATTTTTAGCATCTCCATCAGCAGATTATATTACCGGACAGGTAATTGCTGTAGATGGTGGGATGACAATGTAGGAAATTATATTTTTATTTGAATGTAGAAGCATAATTAATTTATTTTTATATTAAATACAGTTAATCAAAATAATTATAGGAGAAGTAAAATGGATGTAGAAGCTAAAGTTAAAGAGATTATAATAGACAAATTAGGTGTTGAAGAATCTCAAATTACACCGGAAGCTTCCTTTACAAATGATCTTGGAGCAGATTCTTTGGATATTGTTGAACTTGTAATGGGATTTGAAAGTGCTTTTTCAATCTCTATCCCAGATGAAGATGCAGAAAAGATAGGAACAGTTGGTGACGCAGTTAGCTATTTATCTGGAAAAGTTGGTTAATCAAATTAATATTAGCCGAAGTGATTTTGCTTCGGCTATATCCACAATCCTTTTCTAAATTTATTAAATGAATCCCTATTCGTTTATTCAAATAATTCAATCATTATATAGATATATAATCTCAAGTTATAAATGTTAAGAATTTTATACTTAAAATTTAAATATTTAGTTACAAAAAAAAATTGGTATGACATCTCTAATTTTATTCCTATCAAAAAATTTATTTCATTCGAAAAAATATTAGGCTATAAAATCTATCGACCTAAATATTATTTTACTGCACTTACTCACAGGTCTTTTCTTGAAATGGATGAAAGTTCCAAATCATCTAATGAAAGATTAGAATTCTTGGGTGATGCAGTGATTGATCTTATTGTCGGTAAGTATTTATTTAATAATTTTCCGGATGATGATGAGGGATTTTTAACGAAGACCAGATCAATGCTTGTAAATAAAAGTGCTCTTTATGATGCTGCAAAAAGGATAGAACTTGATAAATTTATTCTTGTAAGTGATAATTATTCTAAGACACTTCCCAACGGTTCAAAATCTGTCCTTTCAGATGCTTATGAGGCTCTTATAGGTGCAATTTATTTGGATAAAGGATTAGGAAAAGCTGAAAATTTTGTAATAAAAACATTAGCTGAACCAAGTTTCAATATTAAGGGATATTTGAAAGATAATAACTTTAAAAGTCAGTTATTAGAACACGCACAAAAAGAACATATTGAAAATATAGAATACTATGTTGTTAAGGAAGAAGGGCCACAACATCAAAAATCTTTTACAGTTGAAGTAAAATTAAATAATAATGTGCTAGGTACTGGCTCAGGTAAAAATAAAAAAAGTGCTGAACAAAATGCTGCTAAAAATGCCCTCCAGAAAATAAAAATTTCTTAATTTTACAAAATTTATCAATCCCATTTAATTATTTATTGTGTAAATTTATTCTTTATTTTTAAATAATTTATGTAATAATATTAATAGAGAAAATTTAATGAATGATCTTAACCACCCAGATAAATTTTTAAATAGACATATAGGCCCTAAAGAATCAAATATTGAATTAATGCTTAAAGATTTAGGGCTTAAATCTTTAGATGAACTAATTGAACAAACTATTCCTTCTAATATTAGACTAAAAAAACTTCCTGAATTTGAAGAACCAATTTCTGAATATCAATTATTGAATAAGTTACAAGAAATTGGACAAATGAATAAAGTTTTTAAATCATATATTGGATTAGGTTATTATCCAACGATTACGCCACCAGTTATACAAAGAAACATATTAGAAAATCCGGGTTGGTACACTCAATACACACCTTATCAGGCGGAAATATCACAAGGCAGACTTGAAGCATTAATCAATTTTCAAACTGCTGTTATTGATTTAACCGGGTTACCAATAGCCAATGCTTCCTTGCTTGATGAAGGAACAGCAGCAGCAGAAGCAATGACTATGTTTTTTGCTAAAAGAAAAAATAAAGATGCTAATAAATTTTTTGCATCAAAAGAATGTTTCCCACAGACAATTGATATTCTTAAAACTAGATCAACTCCTTTAGGTATTGAATTAGTAATTGGTGACCATAAAAATATTGAGCTAAACCAAGAAATATTTGGATTAATTGTTCAATATCCAGCTTCTGAAGGTGAAGTTTATGATTATTCTGAATTATTCAGTAAAGCTGACAAAAGCTATATTTACAAAGCGGTTGCTGCAGATTTTATGAGCTTGTCTTTATTAAAACCTCCTGGAGAATTTGGTGCTGATGCAGCAGTTGGCAGTACACAAAGGTTTGGAATTCCAATGGGTTTTGGTGGTCCTCACGCAGCTTATTTTGCTTGTAAAGATGAATTTAAAAGAAATTTACCAGGGCGAGTAATTGGTGAATCAATAGATGCTTCGGGTAATAAAGGTTACAGGTTAGCTTTACAAACAAGAGAACAACACATTAGAAGAGAAAAAGCAACAAGTAATATTTGTACTGCACAAGTTTTACTTGCAGTAATAGCTGGAATGTACGCTGTTTATCATGGACCTAAAGGTATAAAATCAATCGCAGAAAGAATATCTAAATTCACTTCTATATTAGCTAATTCACTTTCAGAAATTGGTATCAATCAATTAAATCAAAACTATTTTGATACACTTTTAATTGATTTGGAAAATGAAACTTTATTTAATAAAATAAAATCAAATGCAGAAAAAACCCACCTTAATTTTAGATATTTAAAAAATAATAAGATAAACATTTCAATCAGTGAAGTGACATCTCTTGATGATATGAAAGAAATAATAACTTTATTTTCTAAAGCATTAGGTAAAGATTTTGATTTCACAACACTTAATTTAAATACTGAAGTAAATATTCAGGAATCTTTTAAGAGAAAAAGTAAATATTTATTCAGCAAAATATTTAACAGCTATCATTCAGAAACTGAAATGATGAGATACATGAAAAGATTGGAAAATAAAGACCTGTCTTTAGTGCATTCAATGACCCCCCTTGGTTCTTGTACAATGAAATTAAATGCAGCATCAGAACTATTAAGTATTACAAATCCAAACTTTAATTCATTACATCCTTTCGCTCCATCCAATCAAACAGAAGGGTTTGCACAAATATTTAAAGAATTAAAAAATGATCTTTCAAAGTTAACTGGCTTTGCAGAAACATCTCTTCAACCTAATTCAGGTGCGCAGGGTGAATATGCAGGACTTATGGTAATAAAAGCATATCATGAAAGTAGAGGAGAAGGGCGTAGAAATATTGTACTTATTCCTTCTTCAGCACACGGGACAAATCCCGCAAGTGCTGTTATGGCTGGTAATAATGTAATAGTAATTAAGTGTGATAATAATGGAAATATTGATGTTACAGATTTGAAAACCAAACTTGAAACAAACAAAAATAATATTTCTTCATTGATGGTTACTTATCCATCCACACACGGAGTTTTTGA
>PFGS01000159.1:4748-4890 GCA_002783525.1 Ignavibacteriales bacterium CG12_big_fil_rev_8_21_14_0_65_30_8
ATAAAAGAAGTTTGTGAACTTGTTCATAAAAATGGTGGGCAAGTGTATATGGACGGAGCTAATTTAAATGCTCAAGTTGGTCTTACAAGTCCGGGTGAAATTGGAGCCGATGTATGCCATATAAATTTGCATAAAACTTTTA
>PFGS01000125.1:0-303 GCA_002783525.1 Ignavibacteriales bacterium CG12_big_fil_rev_8_21_14_0_65_30_8
TAGTTGATGACTATTAACACTTCAATAAATTCTCATAAAATAATTTAGCTTTTTTAGATATTGCCGAAAAGCTTAAATTATTTAAAAAATATTTTAAAACTTTTTCTGATTCAATTGCTATTGGCTTGTTTATTACTTCTTTACTAATATTATAAAATGAGTTTACATCTCCGCATTTCCATAAGCCCCCTATTTTTCCATTATTAGTCATTGTATTAAATGATGAAATATTAGTTACAATTGGAACTAGACCGCATGCCATACCCTCACATAAACTATAATTAGAACCTTCATAATGGCTAC
>PFGS01000125.1:332-467 GCA_002783525.1 Ignavibacteriales bacterium CG12_big_fil_rev_8_21_14_0_65_30_8
TATTCACTAATTATATTATGTTTTATTGTACCAATTAATGTTACAGAATTGTTAAGTAATGGGTATTCATTCAAAAATGAAAGAATTTTTTCTTCTAGTTTATTTTCAGAGTATATCATATATAATTTTGCATTA
>PFGS01000125.1:535-677 GCA_002783525.1 Ignavibacteriales bacterium CG12_big_fil_rev_8_21_14_0_65_30_8
TCCTACCCATAATAATATTGGATTTCCTTTTAATCCGGTAATTTCTCTTGCTTTACTACGCTTTTTAATGCAAAAATTTGTTGAGCTTTCCATTATCTCTATTTTTTGAATTGAATGATCAATGGATTTTGTTTTTATCCAA
>PFGS01000125.1:807-4880 GCA_002783525.1 Ignavibacteriales bacterium CG12_big_fil_rev_8_21_14_0_65_30_8
TTATTTTCTTTAAAAAATAAGCTTGAAAAATATGAATAAAACTATTTATATGAATTATATCAAAATTTCCTTTTTTGATAGTTTTATTTAATAAGTGAGGTATTTGATATTTTTTTAAACGGTTGGGTTTATAATCATTAATTAAATTATATGTAACATTGTCTTTTTTAAATATAATATTTTTGGAAAAACGCTGAAACACTTCAACATTCAGTCCTTGAGAGGATAATCCTTTACACCATCCATGAATACTGTGATATTTTAATAGGTACTCATTTTCAGTTAGATACTCGTCATAAAAATAATTTACATATGCAATTTTCATTTATATTTTAAAATTATTTTTGATTTGTTAAATAGAAATAGGGAATTGATATTCTGGGTGAATTTTATGAATTGATTTTATCAATTCATGAATTCCTTTTATCACATATTTTTTAATTGAGTTTATATAAATAATATCAAATTTATTTTTATCAAAATTTTGTTGTTGTGTTGTTAATACAGAATCGATAAAAATACATCTTCCATTTTTTACAATTAACAAAATATCTTCAGGGTTTATATTGTAAAAACTTTCCCAGATATCAGTGAATTTCTTTTTACATATAACAATATCAGCAATCATATTTTTTTCGATTTTACCTTTTAACTTAAAATCCCAAATATATGATGCATTTTCAGTTAAACTATAATATAATTCTTTATCATTCAGATAATCATATTCACGTGCCAATCTTAAATGATTCCATATATTCCAGTTAGCGCTAAGAGTTGAATCAGTACCGAATAATATGCTTGTATATTTCTTAATTTCTGAAATGTTTGCAGTTTTATTGTATAAAAATAAATTTGAATCCGGACACCAAATAATAGCTTTGAATTTCTTACTCTGCTTTGCGTTCATACTAATTGCATGAATTCCAATCAGTTCTTTATTAAGAAAATTATATTTTATTAATTTATTAATTTCATCAAAAGATTCTTGATTCTTACCTTCTCCTATATGAATTAAGAAAGGCCATTTGGGTGATTTTAACAATAGTTTTAGTTTCCAATGCTTTTCAATTCTTATAGAATGTAAAAAATGATATTCTGTAAAAACATCAGGTAAATTTTCAAAATAAGTTACTATTTTTTTTCCGTGATTTACAATAGTAGTAACTCCACAAATCAGATTTTTATAGATGCCCCATCGTAAAGATAAATCTTTAGGTACTTGTTTAATTATATTTATTTGCTCTTTATTTTTTATATTTATATCATTTCCCCAATCTACATAGTCATTATAAATTCTGTCACCCAATTTTGGAAATAAATTAAACTCAAGATGATCGTGTGAATTAATCAGTCCGGGGAATGCAATAGCTTCATCAAAATCAAAGGAAAGATCTTCATTATTTTTTTTAGCATCAAAATTAGAATTGTTTACTTCAATAATTTTTGAACCATCTATTTTTATTTGTGCAGAAGAATAGCTATTATTTATTATTTTAACGTTATTTATTAGCATATTATCTACTCAAGTGAAGTCCATAAATAAAAGGTGTATTGTAAAATTTATTATAAACATTTATAGCATTTTGTTCTATATAAAATTTTTTTACTTCTTCATTAATTTTATACTCTGTTAAATTTATTATCTTAAAACCAAACTGGATTAATATTTTTTCTATAGTTTTTATTGGATGACAATAATTTTTTATAGTATTTAATTCTTTACCTTTACTAAAAGTTCTTTTCCCTCCTTTACTTAAAAGATTTGGATGAAAGTCTGTAATAAATATTTCACTTTTATTTTTAAGGACCCTTTCCCATTCAGAGAACATTTTTTGTATGTCCTTTATATGTGCAATTACAAGTGTAGATATAATAATATCGCAGCTATTATTGGCAAGATATGATATACTTAAATTATCCGTTTTATAAACTTCTGCATCGGGAAAATTCTTTTTTAATTGGTTAATCATATTTTGGGATATGTCACAGCCAATTAGTTTGGAAGGATTTTTTTGCAGTATTAATTCCCAATTTCTGCCGGTTCCGCAACCATAATCAAATACTGTTTTATTTTTTACATCAATTTCAGATAAAAATTTTCCAAAAATAATTTTATCGTAGTGAAGGGTTAAATTGTTATTATCCTGTCCGTAAGTATCAGCCCAAATATTATAAGCATCTTTAGGAGACATGACATTATCTTCCCCAAAGTTTAAAATATTAGAAAATGTTTTTTTAATATTTTCTAGGATATTCATTTTTTGTAACATTTATTAATATTATTATATGCATATAATAAATTATTTTAAAATGAAATACACATAAATTTTAAATAATATGAATAAAATTATTTTCTTTAATCCGAGAAGTGGTAAGTATAATCACTCTTTACCATTGTCTATTCTGCAAATAGCTGCATCAATTGAGGGTAAGTATGAATATGTTATTGTTGACGGTAATTTTGAAAAAGACCCTTGGATAAAGATTAGAAATTTTATACAATCAGGTGAATATAAATACTTTGCTTCAACAGTAATGCCGGGACCTCAATTAAAACAAGCAATTCCAATTACAAAAAAAATAAAGTTTGAATTCCCTAAAATTATAAATATTTGGGGAGGGTATTTTGCCTCAAACCAATATAAAACTGCAATAGATTCAGGATATGTAGATTACATTATATATGGACCAGGGGATTACGCGTTCTTAAAATTACTAAATGCTTTGGAAAAAAAATTAGAAATTAGTAACATTGAAAATCTTGTCTATAAAAAGAAAGATGAGATAAAGAAAAATAAAATATCAGAAATACCCGACCAAAATTTATTAAATCCATTACCATTAGAAAAATTAAACGAATTCTATTCAGTAGAAAAATATATTGGTAAAACATTCTTGGGGGAAAGAACAATTGCCTATCATTCAAGTATGGGTTGTCCTTTCACTTGTTCGTTTTGTGGTATTGTACCAATATTTGAAGCTCGCTGGCAAGCTAAGTCTGCAGAAAATATTTATAATGATATAAAATATCTTAAAGAAAAATATAAAATTGATGCTGTGATATTTTTTGACAATAATTTTTTCGTTTCTGAAAAAAGAGTTAGGAAGTTTTCAGAATTAATAAAGAGCGAGGGAATAAATTGGTGGGGTGAAAGTAGAATAGATACTATGAATAAATTTTCTGATGACACTTTAGTTTCACTTCAAAAAGCAGGTTGCAAAATGATCTTCTTTGGTGCTGAAAGTGGAAATGATGAGCTTTTAGGAAATATAAATAAAGGAGGTACACAGTCTGGCGAGATGATTAAAAATTTTGCAGCAAGAATGAAAAATTTTAATATAATTCCTGAGTATTCATTTATTCTTGGACTACCGGCGGATACCGAAGAAAAAGTTGAGCAACAAATTGACTACGACATAAATTTTATAAAAGAAATAAAAAAAATAAATCCAGATACAGAAATTATTATATATGTATTTAGTCCTGTGCCAACAGAAAATTCAAGTTTATTAAATCAATCTAAGGAACTTGGGTTTTATTATCCTAAAAATTTAGAAGAGTGGCTTGAACCGGCTTGGGAAAAATTTGATACTCACAGAAATCCTTTAACACCTTGGCTAACTAAAAAAATGGTTAAGAAAATTCACAATTTTGAAATTGTACTAAATGGATATTCACCAACCATATCAGACTATAAACTTTCAAAATTTCAATTAAATGTAATAAAATGTTTGGCTTCAATACGATATAAATATAATATGTTTAATTTTCCATACGAAATAAAGCTGCTTCAAAAATTTTGGTTAAGATATCGAAAACCTGAATTTGAAGGTTTTTACTCTGAGTAGTTTAAACTTTACTTATCGGAGAAAGATTAAGGCTGCAAACACATTTTTTACAAATTGGATTTGTCTTTATATCTAATTCTTTTCTAAAATTAACAGCAGTTTCAGAATTAAGAATATCACCTAATTCTTCAGTTTTAATATTCCCAATTATTTTATGAAAGAAACAAGGGCGTACACTTCCATCAGGTTCTATAACTGTTGAAACCCATGGTGCATTGCAACTA
>PFGS01000171.1:0-3659 GCA_002783525.1 Ignavibacteriales bacterium CG12_big_fil_rev_8_21_14_0_65_30_8
CTTATTAAATTCCAGAAACAATTTATTTGCATCAAGCTTGTCAATATTAGAAATAGTGTTTGTATTAAAGTAATTTGTAGCAAACTGAAAAAACATTCCACGCGCTAAAAGTGCTTGTACTTGTTTTGATTGAGAAGAATTTGAAACTATTGAATCGGGCGTAATTCCACCATTAGCAAAAACTTCGCGCTTGTTAGCAGTAAAAAATTGATTTTTAATTTCTTTTTTTGAATAGCTAAATATTTCATCATTTTTTGAATAGTCAATTTCTTGAATACAACGCCCACTTGGCGTATAATATTTTGCAGTTGTAATTTTTAATGAAGAATTGAATGACAGTGGCATAACAGTTTGAACAAGTCCTTTACCGAAAGATTTTTCACCAATAATTACCCCTCTATCGTGGTCTTGAATAGCACCAGCAACAATTTCAGAAGCAGAGGCAGAGGCACCATCAACCAAAACGACTACTTTGCTTTTTTCAGCTAATGGCGTTTCTTTGGAATAATATTTCGAAATTTGTGAAGTATCTCTTCCAATAACAGAGACAACAATATCACCTTTATTTAAGAATTTTTCTGATACGTCAATGGCTTGGTCAAGCAATCCGCCAGGATTTCCACGCAAATCAAAAATTATGTAATTAATATCTTTTTTACTTTTCAAATCAAGAAGCGCATTTTTTACTTCACTGCCAGCAGAACGAGAAAAACCGCTCAATTTTATATAAACATTATTTCCATCTTCTGGAATAAAACCATAATAATTAACATTTTTAATTACTATTTCTTCCAAAACAAGTTGAAAAATAAGACTGTCTTTTATGCCATCTCTTCCAATTGTTAAATTAATTATTTTACCAGGTTCACCTTTTAAGTAATTACTTAAGTTTTTATAATTTTCTTTATTTACTGTAATGCTGTCAACTTTAAGTATAATATCCCCAACTCTTAAGCCTTGTCTTTGAGCTGGATATCCTTCCATTAAATCCAAAATTGTAACTTTATTTTTTCTTAATCCAACACTTGTTCCAATTCCACCATATTTCCCTTTTGTAAAAACGTCTAAATCTTTTTTCATTGTTTCATCAATATAATTAGTATATGGATCTAAAGATGAAAGCATACCTTTAATACCAGCCAACATAAAATTTTCCGGATTTATTTTATCGACATAATTAATGCTAACTTCTCGGTAAACTTTTCCAAAAGTGTCAATACTTTTGGCAATATTGAAGTACAAATCCGAATTTATAGTATTAAATCCAGTTGCAAAAATTAATGCACACAATAAAATCCATAATCTATTTTTCTTTATATATTTATTCATTTTTTTTAACCATATTTATAACAACATCAATAATTTGTTTATGAATTTCTTCAATTGATTTAGTTCCATCAATAGTAATAAATCTTTTTTCATTTTTACACATTTCAATATAACCTTGTTGCACTCTATTATAAAAAGCATTTTCCGATAGTTCAATTCTATCTAAATTATTAGCTCCAAATTTTGTTCTTCGTTTTTCAATTTCCTTTAAAGGCAAATCTATAAAAAATGTTAAATCCGGAATTGCCAAACCAATTGCAAACTCTTGTATTGTCTTAACGGAATTTAAGTTTATTCCCCTTCCATAACCCTGATATGCAATTGATGAATCGTGAAATCTATCTGAAATAACAAAATATCCCTCATTTAATAAAGGTATAATTATTTCGCGAACCAATTGGGCGCGACTTGCAGAAAAAAGAAGTAATTCAGTTTCAATGTGCATTTCAGAATTTTTTTTATCCAAAAGAATATCCCTTACTTTTTCTGAAATTTGAGTTCCACCAGGTTCTCTTATTAGGATTATTTTTTTACCTATTTGTTCAAGTTTTTCTTTTAGTAATTTAACTTGAGTTGATTTTCCACAAAAATCTAAGCCTTCAAAAGTAATAAACATAATCAGTTTTGCTTTATTATATATTTTAGTGTTTTAGGATTAACATTTGTTAAAGTTGTGAAATTTGGAATTGAAATTTTAGGACTTATTCTGCCAAGTGTATCTATAAAAGCATTATTAAAATCAACAGTAGCTTTAATTGAATCAATTCCCATAATTCCAAGATTTTCCAAACCACCCCTTAGTGTTAAATCAATGTTTGGTGGAAACAATTCAAGTGTCCTTAAATTTGGCACATTTTCAGCTATTACCGGAACACTTTTAAATGTTTTATCAACTATTTTTTGCACACTAAACTCAATGTTTGTAGTTTCTTTTTCAAATTTGAAATGTTTTATTGGCATCAATACAATTTCTAAAGAAATATCTTCATCTATATTTTTTAATTGTATTTTATCAGTAAAAACATATTTAATTGACTTAATTAAAGTCTGAGGTCCAAATATTTTTATTGAATCGGGATTTAAAATAATATTAGATACAACTCCATAACCATTTTTAATACTAATTTGCGAATCGGGTAATATTGGTACAACTTTCGATTTTAATCGCTCAATAGAATAATCGATAACTGATGGAGAAATAATTGAAATTTGTACACTGGGATTAATCCAAGAATTTGTGCTTAAGGCTTCACGAACATCAGCGGACTGATATCCAACTTTTTTATCGGTTGGAATTTGAAAATATTTTATAGTTGTTGAAGAAATTTGAGCCAAAGCCCATCCTTGACCATTAATTGTCATATTTATTTCATTTGCAGATTGAGATAAAATTGTATAAGATTCCTTAATATCGGTGAATTTTATAGGGAATTTTAATGTTGTTGTATATTCATAAGAAAACGAGACAAAAACCCAAAGGATTATTGAAAAAATTGTAGAAGAAAATATTTTAAGGAATTTTGGTGTCATTTAATAAACAGAATATATTTATGATTAAAAGTCAAATATATAAAAACTCTATACAAAGTGAATTGAAAAATTTTCATGTTAAGAAATTTCATTAAAATAGTTAATTAACTTACTTCTATTTGCTTTTGAAATTTCTCTTCCTTTAATTGGAAAATTCACATTGGTTCTTGCTAACTTGCGTAATTCATGCACATTCATTTCGGAAAAATTTTTTGTATTTATTTCTTCATTTTGCTTAATATCTGGTTGGATAGTTTTTTTAATTTCCCTCTCAATTTCTAACTTTGCTTCTTGTCTTAATCTTTCTAAATGATTTAAAGTTTGGGGAGGAATTTCTTCAATTTCAGAATCTTCTTCTTTTCCAGAATCCAATAGTTCAATTTCAGAATCCTCTTCTTTTTCGGATTTCAATAGTTCAATTTTATAATCTTCTTCTTTTTCCGATTCCAATAGTTCATTTTCAGAATCCTCTTCTTTTTCAGAATCAAAAAGTTCACTTTTGGGAGCATCAAAAAAAACATTATCTTTAAAGTCTTTTTCTGATTCTTCAACTAGAATTTGGGGAGCATCGGACAAAATAGAAGATTTTAACTTATCTACATCATCAAATAAAGTTATTATTTTTTCTGTTTCACTTCTTTTAATTTTTTTCTGCAATTTTGGTATTTTAATGGAATGATTGGCTTTTTTATCCAAAATCATATCATAAATCAATTTATCTGGATTTTCAATAATATTGCTTGAAATAACAGCTCCAACACTATTTGCAGCAATTCTACCAGCTTGTAAAATCCTACTTA
>PFGS01000171.1:3925-4774 GCA_002783525.1 Ignavibacteriales bacterium CG12_big_fil_rev_8_21_14_0_65_30_8
AGAATTCTTGTACCATCATGTGTCTCTACAAAAATTTGTGCAGACCCAGGTACATGATTTGATGGATATAAAGTAATTTTTTCGCCAGTATCTGTAGTATAAGTTTCATTAAAATCAAGCGCTTGAAAATTTTGTCTAAATCCTACATATTTTCCATATATTGCAACTAATGCATCATATGTAATTTTACTAGCAAGTATTTTATCGCATGTTGTTAATGTTTTTTGAAAATATTTTATATGATCACTGTGATAATGAGAAAACACGGCGACATTACTATTTTTAACATATCCATCACATACAACCGAATTTCCAATTTTTACTCCACATTCGGTAGTGTCAAAATCATGACAAATTATATCTACATAGTTTTGCCAATTATTCATTTTAAAACCTCTATAAACTTGGTATCCATATAAAATGAAAATGATTGTTTTAGTTTATGTTGTTCTTGTTCAATAAAATTATAACATTCTTCATCCATGGATATGTAAATTGTAGAACCTTTTAGAATAACAGATTCAATTTTACCTTTGTTAAATTTTGATTTGATTATTTCTTTACAATAATCGACAATAGATTTTCCTGACGTCTCGGCATTTTTCTGAATGGTTTTAAAGAAATTTGAATTAATGGTATGTGATACGATATACCAAACTTCAGTAATTGGTCGTATTTTCAAAACTTTTTCAATACACTCTTCAATTTTCATCGCTGGAGATTTTTTTTTCAAATCAAGTATTCGGATGGCTTCATTTTTGATAATTCCACGTTCTATGCACGATTGAATCACAATATCTTGATCTTTTTCATTCAAATCTGCAATTATAGTACCTGTTGTAAACGGTA
>PFGS01000274.1:0-3227 GCA_002783525.1 Ignavibacteriales bacterium CG12_big_fil_rev_8_21_14_0_65_30_8
TGAAGTTGAATATGCTTCTGAGTTCAGATATAGAAATCCAATTATAAGTCCTGATGATGCTATGTTTTTTATTTCACAAAGCGGAGAAACTGCAGATTCATTAGCTGCTTTAAGAGAAGCAAAGATTAGAGGTGCTCTTGTAATGGGAATATGTAATGTTGTTGGTTCAAGTATTCCAAGAGAAACTCACGCAGGGGTTTATACACACGCAGGACCTGAAATTGGTGTAGCTTCAACAAAAGCTTTTACATCACAATTAGTAGTACTGGCTTTAATTACTTTAAATCTCGCTCGAAAAAGAAATATGAGTTTAATAGATGGTAAGAATATTGCTTTAGAAATGGACAAACTTCCCAAAAAAATAGAGCAGATATTAAAACTTAATGATCAAATAGAAGATATTGCGGAAGACTTAAAAGATGCTGAGAATTTTTTGTATTTAGGAAGAGGTTATAATTTTCCCGTTGCACTTGAAGGTGCCTTAAAATTAAAAGAGATTTCATACATACACGCAGAAGGTTATCCTGCTGCGGAAATGAAACACGGCCCAATTGCATTGATAGAAGAAAAAGTACCGTCAATATTTATAGCTCCTCACGATTCAACTTATGATAAAATTATAAGTAATATTGAAGAAGTTAAAGCAAGAAAGGGGACAGTTGTAGCTATTGCAAATGAAAATGACAAAGACATTGATAAACTTGTTGATTATTCAATTAAAATACCTGAAACAATAAGAATGTTAATGCCTATACTTTCAGTAATACCTTTACAACTTTTGGCATATCATATTGCAGTTAAAAAGGGTTTGAATGTTGATCAGCCAAGAAATTTAGCGAAGAGTGTAACAGTAGAATAAATATTGCTGTAATTATTTTTAGTTTTCAATAAAAATACATATTTTTGATCTTTATTTTTTGGGCAGATAGCTCAGTCGGTAGAGCAATGGACTGAAAATCCATGTGTCGGCGGTTCAATTCCGTCTCTGCCCACACGGGACGTTTACCGAGCGTCCCTTTTTTATTTTAAAAAGTTTTGAATATAAATAAAATAAATAACCAAAGGATAAGTTCTCTATTTTTCAAATTTCCAAGTATATTCTATTGAGCTTCCAGGTTTTCCGTCATTAGATAGGGGTATATATTTCCAGGTCATTTCCTTACATAAAAACTGAACTCTCTCCATTGGTAAAGGTTGACCTATGTCACCCTGAATAGACGCTGAAGTTAAAACTGCATTTTTAAAATGATACTGCATAAAGATTTGATCATTCCCACCCTGTCTTACAAGATCAACAGTAATTAGTTGAAAAATTTTTCCTTTTAAAACTGCTTCATTAATTTTAGGTGTAGCTTGATCAATTGATTTTATAATTTCAAAGGGTATCATGGCTGATTGCAGCAATCCTTCTGTTTCTTCTTTGGTCTTTGAAAATACTACTTCGTGACCAAAAGCTTCTGCTACACACCAACCATTATGGTCTTTTTGCATTGATTCACCAACAATATCACCAAATTTTACAAATATTTTATATTGCTGCAGTTCCATATCAGGTTCAGGTTGCAGTCTTTGAGGGAATATTGAATCGTTGACTCCCAAGTATCTGGGTGAAACTAAACAACCAAGGAAAAGGATTAATAGTAAGCCATTTTTATATTTCATAACTAACGCCTTCATTTAGATTAATTAACCGCATTTAATAAACTTAAGTAAGTAAAAAATTTATTTGTGGTTAATAATTATTTTTCTTTTTTTGTTAGATAAGCTAAAACACCTAAACCGGCAAAAAATACACCAAGACAAGCTAAAAATATACCGATGTCAACCATACTAACCTCCTAAATTAAATATTAAAAAGATATATGTATATTTTTTCTAATTTATTCTAACTTTTTTTAGAAGTAACAGCAGTAAAACCTGAGAAAATTCTATCTACAGATTTGCTTTTACATTTAGGACAAGCAAAAGATTTTTTTTGTGTATAATCTGAGATTGATAACTGAAGAGAAAATTTTTTCTTACATTTATTGCATTTAAATTCATAGCTTGGCATAATTATACCCTTTAATAAATAAAAATGATCTATGTACTATTTAAATTTAATATTTGGAAACCAAAGAACAATATAAATAATATAGATAATTGCATTTATATGTAAATAATTTTTAATTTGTTGATAAATTATTGTATTATTTATTTTTGAATTTATTTTTAGGGCAGGTTAATTTACCTGTAAAATATATTTAATTTAACATAAGGGAAGAAAGGTGAAAGGATTAAATTATTTATTACTCATATCAATGACTTTTCTTTCCTCTTGTGTTAAAAATGAGTCACCAACTGATACTACTCCACCTCCTACTTCTACACCCGTAACTATTACAACAAGTTGGAATGGTACCACATCCATTACAAGCGGACCACCAAGCAGCAACACTATTGCAGAAGGAACTACGGCATATTTTGATCTTTCAGCATATGCTAGAGTAGAAGTAAGCTGGATAGCCGGGTTTGATCCTTACCCTCATTCCAATTCAACTGTTACATATGAAACAAGATTATATGGTGGTAAAAGCGGAAGTATACCAACTACTTTATATTTTAAAAAACCTACAAAGTCTGTTGATACATATACTGTAACTTTACAAGCTTACCAGTTGGTAGGAAGTGAACTATATAGATTTGTAATAAGAGCCCAGCCTGTTGTAGCCCCTGCAGATTCTTTTAGCGTTGTTTATACTCTCTCAAACCTAAAGATTTTAGGATACACCGAATAAAGAATTATACTACAATAGTAAGTATATTTAAATTGATAGAGAAAATTTATTTTTGGAGAAACTATGTATAAAAAAATCTTAATGATTTTATCTCTTACAATTATTCTGAATTTTATATCATATCCTCAAGTAAAAGATGTTAAAGGGTGGAGTAATTTTTATTGGGGGATGAATAAACTTGATGTAATAAAACTTTATCCAAATCTAAAAGTAGAAAAAAGTAACACTTTAGTAAAAGAAAGATTTGTAATAGACAATAATAATTTTGAGATTATTTTTTTATTCGATTCTTTAAAATATAAACTTCATCAAATAATATTAAGAAATATTGGGCATCTTTCTAACGGAAGTATTGTATATAAATTATTCAGGAAAAAATTGATTACAAAATATGGAGTTCCTGTATTGACAGAAGAACCCAAAATTAAAGTTGGAGTCGTAAAGAATCTA
>PFGS01000274.1:3234-4872 GCA_002783525.1 Ignavibacteriales bacterium CG12_big_fil_rev_8_21_14_0_65_30_8
ATTTTACTACACTTTGGTCATTCCCAAGTTCCACAATAGAATTGCAATTATTTCCTGATTATCCTTCCAGAAAATTCAATTTAGAAATAATTTATAGTGAGAATATTAAATCAGAAAAACTTTAAGTCCATTTCTAATAAATAAGGTAATAATTGATATAAAAACTAGTGTCAATAAAAATATTGATTCAGAAATATTATTTACTGTGTCTAATAACTGCAATAACACAAATGTAAAGATGACTTTTATTAATTATGAAAGAAAAGAAATATTCTGAAAAATTGGAAATGACAAATTGTAGCTATAGTTGAAGTAAGAATAAACTTTATTAAAAAAATATAATTTTAGGAGAAAAAAACTGAGAAACAATAGGAAAGGAATTGGTGAATTTGCATGTTATATACACTGTTTTCTTGGATTTATGGGTAGATAATTCAATTTAGATTCGTAAAATTTCAGAATTAATTCGTAAATAATCCGAATTATATGTGAATCGGGTGCTTTTATGCTTCTTTTTAGGGGTATTTCAAATGGTACAAAAAATGAAACTAAACTTTAATTCAATAGAAAAACTATGAAAAAACTTCTAATAGTAGACGATGAAAAAGATTATCTCAATTCTTTAGTTGTATCACTGAGAAAGAAATTTGATATTACTTTTGCGACCAATTATTCTTCCGCGTTGGGAGAACTTCAAAAAGGTGTTGATATAGCTTTAATTGATATACGTCTCGTTAAAAACGACGAAAAAAACATTGACGGATTAAAAATTCTTGAATGGATTAAAATGAATAAACCTGAAATTTCCGCATTTATAATGAGTTCGTATACTGAATTCAGTTATGCTGAACATGCACTGAACCTTGGAGCAAAGCATTTCTTTAAGAAACCAATTGATATTATAAGTCTTACTGCAATACTTCAGGAAAAAGGTTGATATGCTATTACAGTTCATTATAAATGGAATCATCATAGGCTCAATCTACTCTCTTGTTTCGCTGGGTTTTGCTTTGGTATATAATACAACCCGAATTTTCCATATAGCTTATGCTGTAATATATATGTTTTGTCCTTATATGATTTTAACTTTTTATTCAAACCTCGGTTATCCGCTTTTGTTAGCCTTTCCAATTGCTATATTCATTACCATTGTTCTTAGTTTGTTAATGGAAATTATTATTTACAAACCACTTTCAAAAAAAAGCAGTTCACATAATATTATAATGATAAGTTCAATCGGAATAATGATAGTTGTTATTAATATTATTGCAATGCTCTATGGAAATGAAACAAAAATTCTTAATCAGGATATTTCAGAGACAATAAGCTTTGGAAGTATTATTATTACCTATACTCAGCTTGCACAATTTCTCATAAGTGTTTCTTTGCTGGCTGCGTTTCTAATATTTCTCAAGTTTTCAAAATTTGGTATTAAAACACGCGCAATGAGAGATGATGATATTCTTTGTTCTGTTTTTGGAAACGATATTTATAAAATGCGTTTAACTTTATTTAGTTTAAGTGCCTTCTTTGCGGCGGTTGGCGGTGGACTTGTTGCTTACGATGTAGGGATGGATCCTTATGTTGGAATGCCAATGTTGTTAAATGCAGTTGTTGCATTAATAATTGGCGGAATCG
>PFGS01000043.1 GCA_002783525.1 Ignavibacteriales bacterium CG12_big_fil_rev_8_21_14_0_65_30_8
GATGACAGTGCTCCTGTTATCTGGCGCGGACCAATGGCAAGCGGAGCTGTAAAACAATTTATGACAGATGTAGAATGGGGAGAATTGGATTATCTTATTTTTGATATGCCTCCGGGAACCGGTGATATTCAGCTTACACTTGTTCAAACAATACCGCTTTCCGGTGCCGTTATTGTTACCACTCCTCAAGAGGTCTCTTTAATCGATGCAAGAAAAGCATTAAAAATGTTCGACAGAGTTAAAGTACCTGTTTTGGGAATAGTTGAAAATATGAGTTACTTTATTGCGCCGGATACTGGTAAAAAATATGATATATTCGGTACGGGCGGCGGCTCTAATTTATCAGAAAAATTTAAAGTACCATTTTTAGGCGGTATGCCGATTGATCCACAAATAAGAAAAGGCGGAGATGAAGGCAAACCGATTGTTTATGATAAAGAAAATGCTGCACAAGGAAAAGTAATGATTGAGATATCTAAAAATTTAGTCAAAGAAGTTGAAAAGAATAACCTTAATTCACAAGACGATATTGAAATTGTTTTGAATAATTAATTTAGGTTGAAAGTATAATTTAACTTTAACAAATAAATTGTCATTTTGACCCAGACTTATAGGGGTGAAGAATCTCATCAATATGACAATAAAATTTAAGAAGATGAATAAATAATATTAATGCTAAGTGAATCTGAAATATTAAAGTCATTGAAAAGCATCAGACCTTTTTTACAAGCTGATGAAGGAGATGTGGAATTGGTAAGATTTTCTGAGGACGGAATTGTTGAAGTAAAGTTAACCGGCGCTTGTAAAGAATGTCCTTTAAGCATTATGACACTTAGAGCGGGAATTGAAAGAGCGTTAATGAATGATATTCCGGAAATAAAAAGAATTGAAGCAGTAACAGAATAATTATTTTTGAAATAACTTTAAAAATAGTTAATTAGAGATAGTTAATATTTGTAATTAGGAATTATGAACGAACCCACCCTAAAACGGATATCGAAAATATTTTTATGGCTGATCACGGCTATAATAATTCTTTACATTGGTTATCTTTTATCTGATTTAATAATAATATTAATTGTTTCAATACTACTTGCCTTTATTTTTGAACCTTTTGCAAAGGCATTAGAAAAACAAGGATTTAATAGATTATTATCTGTAATAATAGTTTATGTGGTTGTAGGATTTTTACTTTTCTTTGCAGTCTCAATGTTTGTTCCAAAATTTGTTCTGCAAATGAATCAACTTAGAGATGCTCTTCAAATTTATTCTGTTCACGATCAAATAGTAGCTGTGGAAAACGAGTTCCACAAAATTTTACCTTTCTTTACTCCGGGTGAAATTTCTGACAAAGTAGAAAATTTTATTAAAACAGGAATTATTAATTCCTTTGAACAAATATCATCAGTATTAAACAGTATTGTATCAATAATATCAATCTTGGTTATTGTTCCATTTATAACTTTTATGATCTTAAAAGACAGAAGTTCATTGATAAATGGAATTATATTTTTAGTTCCTAATAAATATTTTGAAATGTCTTATTTGATATTTAAAAGTATAAATGAACAATTGGGGAAATATGTAAGAGGCTGGATCTTTGATGCTGCATTTGTAGGTATTACACTCGGCTTTGGTTTATATTTTATAGGCATTAAAAATGCTCTGCCACTTGGTTTGATAGGTGGACTGGGTCATCTTATTCCTTACTTTGGTCCTATAATAGGCGGCATTCCTGCTATATTGGTTTCTATAATCCAATACGGTGATGTATCTCAGGTTCCGGCAATTATAATATTGCTATTATTTATTTATACAATTGATAACGGACTTGTTCAACCTTATGTATTTTCTAAAAGTGCAAATATAAATCCTATTTTTATAATAATATTAATAATCGCCGGTGGTCAATTGTTTGGTCTAATAGGAATGTTATTAGCAGTTCCTGTAGCATCTGTTATTAAAGCAGCAGCACAAGAAATATATTTTACCTATAAAAATTATAAAATTGCCAGGCTGTAATTTTATATAATTCTTAAATTATTAACACTTCCAAATGAATAATACCCCCAAACTTTATGAAATAAATACCAGAGTTTGGATAAAAAAGTTCGGGAATCAAATTAAATTATCTGAGATTCCAATAGACTATTTCCAAATTTTAGCTTCAAAAGGATTTGACTACATTTGGCTGATGGGTATTTGGAAAACTCCTGTTGAAAATATTGAATATGCTTTAAATCCTGATCTAAAAAAAGAATATGATAAATGTTTTCCAAGTTGGAAAAAAGAATATGTTTATGGTTCACCTTACGCAATCGACTCGTATCAAGTTAATCCCGGCTTAGGAAATTTTGACGATCTATTAATCTTAAAAAATAAACTGAATAAAATTGGATTAAAATTAATCCTTGATTTTATACCCAATCATTTTGCAGTTGATTCGACAACAGTAAAAAAAATTCCTAAATATTTTCTGAACGGCGACGAAGAATTACTTAAGAAAGATAGTTCAACTTATTTCAAGTCAAAATTTGATAATAATATTATTCTTGCTCACGGGAGGGATCCGTTTTTCCCGGCTTGGTCTGACACTGTTCAATTAAATTATTTTTCTGAAGAGACTAGATCTTTTATGGAAGAACAATTAGTGCATATTTCAAATTATTGTGACGGTGTTAGATGCGATATGGCGATGCTTTCTTTGAATAATGTCTTTCACAATACTTGGCCATATATTATTAATAAGTTAAATCTTAAAAAACCTAAAGGTGAATTTTGGGAAGAAGCAATTAAAAAAGTTAGAAAGAAAAATTCAGATTTTATATTTATTGCAGAAGTCTATTGGGAGTTAGAACCTGTATTACAAAATCTTGGTTTTGATTTCACTTATTGTAAATTTTATTTAGATATGTTTTTGAATAATGATGTATTTGGTATAAAAAATAATTTAAGCAGAAGTGAAAATTTTAATAAAAAATCTGTAGTTTTTATTGAAAATCATGATGAAAATAGATCGGCTAAAGTTTTTAAATCAAAAATCAATTCTACAATTATTTCATTTTTAACAATGCCCGGTATGAAATTAATTTATGATGGGCAGCTTGAAGGTGAAAAAATAAAATATCCAGTACAGTTAGGGAAAACACCTGAAGTAAAAGTATCAAAAAAGATTAAAGAATTTTATGATAAGATACTTGAAATTGTTAATGATGATGTTTATAAAAAGGGAATTTTCAATTTGGTGACTGTACAAAAAATTAATACTGATGATAAATCTGATGAAAATATTTTGGCTTGGTATTGGAAAAGTAAAGAAAAAATAATATTAACAATTGTCAACTATTCAATTGAAAATTCAATTTGTAGTATTTCATTAACAAACGAAAAACTTCCTCCCCAAATTGAACTCAACGATAAACTCACTGGATCATCAGTTAAGACTGACTCAAAAAAACTTACCCAAAAAGAATATTCAATCAAATTAAAAAAATATGAGGGTAAAATTTTGGAAATAAATCTCTAATTTAGTTCTATGAATATAGCTGTAATTATACCTGCCTATAATGAAGAAAAATCTATAGGAAAAGTTATTAATGAAATTCCAAATGATCTAATTAATGAAATTGTTGTTGTTAACAATAATTCAAATGATCTAACTGCAGGAGTTGCTGCATCAAAAGGAGCAACTGTTTTATTTGAATCATTCCAGGGCTACGGAGCTGCTTGCCTAAAAGGGATTGAATATTTAAGAAACAAAGAAGTTGAAATAATTGTTTTTATTGATGGTGATTATAGCGACTATCCCTCTGAAATGAATAAAGTAATTGAACCTATTATAAATGATAATTATGACATGGTAATTGGAAGCCGAGTTTTAGGCAAAAAAGAAAAAGGAGCCCTAACCATTCAATCAAGATTTGGAAGTATTATTGCCGGGTTACTTATAAAATTATTTTGGGGAGTTAAGTATACAGATCTTGGCCCATTCAGAGCTATTAAAAAAGAAAAACTACTAGAATTAAATATGACTGATATTTGGTATGGTTGGACAGTTGAAATGCAGATAAGAGCTGCTAAAAAATCGTTCAAAATAAAAGAAGTTCCTGTCAGTTATAGGAAACGAATTGGTAAATCTAAAGTAACAGGAACAATAAAAGGAACAATTTTGGCAAGTATAATAATTCTTAAAACAATTTTTTCTGAGTTATTCAAAAAATGATCAGAATATGTAATTATTATGACATTCTTTTCCTCTATTTAACTATATTATTATAATATGAACAATAAAAATAAATATACAGTAATAATTCCAACGCTTAACGAAGAAAAATATATTGTATCTTGTATTAAAAATATAAAAAGTTGTTTACTTAAAGTAGAGATTATAGTTAGCGATGGAGGCAGCACAGATAAAACAATAGAAATTGCTGAAGATAACGGTGCAAAAATATTATTTACTAATAATGGAAGAGGAGCACAATTAAATTTAGGTGTTAAAAGTGCTAGTGGTGATATTTTAATTTTCTTACACGCCGATACTCTCCTGCCAAATAATACCAATGTTTTAATCGATAATATTTTTGCAGATGACAATGTGAAAGTTGCTACTTTTAAAATGAAATTTGATATCGACAACTGGATATTAAATTTTTATTCATGGTTTACAAGATTTAATTCTATCTTTACAAGATTTGGAGATTGTGGCATAGCTGTAAGAAAAAATTATTTTACTGATGGTAATTTTTTCCCTAACTGGAAATTATTTGAAGATGTTCACTTTTTAAGACAAGCTAGAAAAACAA
>PFGS01000292.1 GCA_002783525.1 Ignavibacteriales bacterium CG12_big_fil_rev_8_21_14_0_65_30_8
AAACGCAAATTTAAATTATACTCTTACGGATGTAAAGGAAAGATCATCCGGTATACCAGAATCATTTTCTTTAAGCCAGAATTATCCAAATCCCTTTAATCCTACAACAAACATAAATTATGATATTCCGGATGAATCATTTGTAAATATTACAGTTTATGATTATTTAGGGCGAGAAGTTATAACTTTAGTAAACAGAGAACAAAAAGCAGGAAAGTATGTTGTTTCTTTTGATGCAACAAATTTAAGCAGCGGAATTTACTTTTATAAAATCACATCAAATGAATTTGTTCAAACTAAAAAAATGATTTTACTAAAATGATATTTTATAAAAATTATAAGTATTAAAAAATATTTTTTCTTATTTTATGTATAACCATTTAGGTTCAACCTTTTTTCACAGAATCTAAATGGTTAGTTTTTTTATTGCAATATATTATAAGAGGTTTATGAAAAATATTGCCGAAAAATTATCAAGTGAAGAATATGAAAAAAACTTTGCAGAAATACATCCGCCTTTAACACCCAACTCTGCAGTATCAGAAGCAAATAGATGTCTTTATTGTTACGATTCTCCCTGTATGAAAGCTTGCCCAACCCACATTGATATTTCTACTTTCATAAAAAAAATATCAACCGAAAATTTACTAGGTTCTGCTAAGACAATATTCAACTCAAATTGGGTACCGCTTACCTGTGCAAAAGCTTGTCCAGTACAAGAACTTTGCGAGGGTGCATGTGTTTTTGTTGAGAAAGGAGAAAAACCAATTGAGATTGGAAAACTTCAAAGATTTGTTATTGAAAATTATTTTAGTTCTGACAAAAGACAATTATTTAAAAAAGAAAAACCAAATGGTAAAAATGTTGGAATAATTGGCTCCGGTCCTTCCGGTTTGGCCTGTGCAGCAGAACTTTCACTTTTAGGATATGATGTAACAATTTATGAAGCAAATAAAATTCCGGGTGGACTAAGCACGTGGGGAATAGCACCGTATAAATTAAGACAAGCCGACAGCTTAAAAGAAGTTGAATATATAAAATCTTTTGGTGTAAAAATTAATACTAGTACTAAAGTTGGAAAAGATATTTCTTTTGATGAATTATATACAAAACACGATGCTATTTTTATTGGAATTGGTTTAGGTGAAGCAACTAGATTAAAAATTCCAGGGGAAGAATTAACTGGCGTGGTAGATGCTTTAGATTTTATTGAAGATGTTAAAAATGAAAAATGGGACAGCGTAAATGTAGGAAAGAGGGTTGCTGTAATAGGTGCGGGAAATACTTCAATTGATGCAGTAACTGAAGCTAAAAGATTGGGGGCAGAACAAGTTTATATTATTTATCGTAGAGGTGCAGAGGATATGTCTGCTTATGAATTTGAATATGAACTTGCAAAAAATGATGAAGTCATCTTTCATTTCAAAACTATGCCGAAAAAAATTATTGGTGATAAATTTGTTGAAGGAATTGAATGTGTAAAAGTAGAACTTGGAAATAAAAATGAAAATGGTAAAAGAGAAATTAAAACTATTCAAAATTCAGAATTTATATTACCTGTTGATATGGTTATAAAAGCAGTAGGACAAAACATTAACAATAATTTTATAAATGAAATTGTTGGAATTAAAATTGAAAAAAGCAAAGTTATTGTTGACACAAAAACATTTCAAACAGGAAACAAAAAAATATTTGCCGGAGGCGACTGCATAAACGGAGGTAAAGAAGTAGTAAATGCAGCTTATGATGGTAAAATGGCAGCACACGGAATTGATGAATATTTAAAAAAATAGAACACGGAGAAACACGGATCAAGCAGATTTTCACGGATAAGAAAATGTTACACCAAAATATAACAAATAAAATAATTGGTGCTTTTTATAAAGTTTATAATTCTTTAGGTTATGGGTTTCTTGAAAAGGTTTATGAAAATTCTTTGAAAATTGAACTTTAAAGATTGAATCTAAAAGTTGAACAACAAAAAAATATTAGAGTTATTTACGAAGGATTTGAAGTCGGCGATTATTTTGCTGATTTAATAGTTGAAGATTTAGTAATAATTGAATTAAAAGCAGCTGAAGCGATATGTGAACAACATGAAGCTCAATTACTAAATTATTTAAAAGCAACGGATATAGAAGTTGGTTTATTATTAAATTTTGGTAAAGAGGCAAAATTTATGAGAAAAGTATTTTCAAATTCAAATAAAAAATCCGCGATGATTCGTTAAATCCGTGTTTATTCGCGTTCTATCGATTACAATTTAGAGGTAAATAAATGGCTGATCTTACTACAAACTGTGGTGGAATAAAATCTCCAAATCCATTTTGGCTTGCTTCAGCTCCACCCTCCAATTCTGCATATCAAAATTGTAAAGCATTTGAACAGGGATGGGGAGGAACTGTTTGGAAAACTATTGGCGAACCGGTTATGAATGTTTGTAATCGTTACGGTGGTTTAGATGTAAACGGATTAAAATTAGCCGGCTTGAATAATATAGAACTGATAAGCGACAGACCAATTGAAAGAAATTTTAAAGAAATTGCAGAAACAAAAAAACTTTGGCCTGACAGAGCAGTTATAGTTTCATTAATGGTTGAATCAAAAAAAGAAACCTGGCATGATATTGTTAAAAGAACTATTGATACAGGCTGTGATGGAATTGAATTAAATTATGGTTGTCCCCATGGAATGAGCGAAAGAGGAATGGGCTCGGCAGTTGGGCAGGTTCCCGATTATTGCAAAATGATTACAGAATGGGTAACAGAAGTTTCAACTATTCCTGTTTTAGTTAAGTTAACGCCAAACGTAACAGATATAGTTTATCCTGCAAGAGCTGCAAAGCTAGCAAAAGCAAACGGAATATCTTTAATAAATACAATTAATAGTATTATTGGTATTGATTTAGACACTCTTGAAATAATGCCTTCAGTTGCAGGGAAAGGGAGCCACGGTGGATATGCAGGTCCAGCAGTAAAACCAATTGCATTACATTTAGTTTCTCAAGTTGCAAGAGATAAAGAAGTTGGTTTGCCTATTTCAGGAATTGGTGGAATAAACAATTGGAAAGATGCACTTGAATTTATTTTGCTTGGTGCTTCATCTGTTCAGGTTTGTACAGCAGTTATGCATCACGGATTTAGAATAGTTGAAGATATGATAGAAGGCCTCTCAAACTGGATGGATGCTAAAGGATTTAAAACACTTGACGAAGTTGTTGGTAAATCCCTCAACAGAATAGATAACTTTGGTAATTTTAATCTACTTCACAAAACAGTTGCAAGAATTAATCAGGATAAATGTATTCATTGTAATCTATGTTATATTGCCTGCGATGACGGAGCTCATCAATGCATAGATCTAATTCCTGTAAACGGACATAACAAAACAGTTGTCAGAGAAGAAGATTGTGTCGGATGTGATCTGTGTTCAATAGTTTGTCCTGTTGAAGGATGTATTGATATGGTAAGATTAGATGATGGAAAAGAATCAACAACCTGGAATGAACTCGTTCAAAAATTTAAAGATGAAGGCAAAGAATTAAACTGGGAAAATTTAGCAGAGTTTCAAAAGAAACACGGAATAGTAATTCATTAGCTGTTAGCTTATAGCATTCAGCGATCAGCTATTAGGAAGAGTATTGAAAGATTTTAGAAAATTAAAAATTTGTGAGAAGTCACATTTTCTGACTTTAGATCTTTATAAAATTACAAATGCATTTCCCAAGAGCGAGCAATACGGATTAATTTCTCAAATCAGAAGAGCAGCTAGTTCAATACAGACAAACATTGCTGAAGGATGTTGAAGAGGTAGTGATGTTGATTTTGCAAGATTTTTGCAAATTGCAATTGGTTCATCAAGTGAAGTTGAATATTTACTTATTTTAAGTTTTGAATTAGAATATATAAAAAAAAATATTTGATAAAATGATTTTACAAATAATTGAAATAAAAAAAATGTTAACAACATTAATAAAAAAACTGAAAGCTGATGGCTGAATGCCGAAAGCTTTAAGGAGTACTAATGTCAACACTTATTAAAAACGGAAGAATAATTACAGCTGATCAGGATTATATTGCCGATATATATATTGAAAAAGAAAAAATTACTACAATTGGCAGCAACTTAAAGATAAAAGCAGATAATGTAATAGACGCAAAAGATAAATTTGTAATTCCGGGTGGAATAGATGCACACACACACCTTGATATGCCATTTGGCGGTACAACTTCCTGCGATGATTTTGAAAACGGAACAAGAGCTGCGGCTTTTGGTGGTACAACTTCTATTGTGGATTTTGCAATCCAAACCAAAGGCAGCAAGATGCGTGAAGCATTGGATACCTGGTGGGCAAAAGTTGAAGGTAAAGCAACAACAGATTATGGATTCCATATGATAATAACTGACTTACCGGATGCTGACATAGAAGATATGAGTGATATGGTAAAAGAAGGGATTACAAGTTTCAAATTGTTTATGGCTTACCCGGGTGTTTTGATGGTGGACGATGCTACAATTTTTAAAGCATTAAAGCACACTGCAAAAACCGGTGCTTTGGTTTGTATGCACGCAGAAAACGGTAATGTAATTGATCTTATTGTGCAGGAAGCTTTGGCTCAAGGTAAAACAGCACCTATCTATCACGCATTAACAAGACCAACAACAGCAGAAGCAGAAGCTGTAAATC
>PFGS01000156.1:0-4361 GCA_002783525.1 Ignavibacteriales bacterium CG12_big_fil_rev_8_21_14_0_65_30_8
CATTTACATCATGTTCTTTCAACTATATCCTCCATAGGTTCAGTATTAAGAAATTATTTTTTATAATTTTTCCAAAATGCTTCTACTCCATTTACAATTGCAGTTAATGCTTTAATAAGCCTGAAGATGGGATCTTCTATACCACTCCTAACTTTTGATTCAAAACTAAGAATTGAATTTACTCTTTCTTTCACATCAGCAACAGTTGATCTGACTAGATCAACCGGTTCTTTAACTCCGTCTGATATTTCATTTACTTTTTCGCTTAGCTCAGTCATTGAGCCAATTAATGGATCTAATTTAGCAGATATCTTTTTTACCTCATCTTTAATTTGATCAAAAGACTTGGTAACCCTATAAAAATAGAATATTAAAAAAAGACACAGCAGTGAAGCTGAGATCAGTAAAATATTTGTAGGTAGTGAAGCTGCATTCATATGTTTATATTCTTACAAAGATAAATGATTTAAGATTTTTTAGTTTCTTTGTAAGCTTCAACTCCAGCTTTAACTGCAGATTTCAATTTTGTTCCTTCTTTCTCAAGATTTCCTTTAGTATCAGAAACTGTTTTACTAGCTTTTGTTTTAGCATCGTCAAAAAGTTTTTCTGCTTCTTTTAAAATTTCTTGAGATTTAGTTTTTGCATCTGCAATTAGATCATCTGATTTCCTTTTCCCATCATTTATTAAGTCTTTAGCCTTAATTTTAGCTTCTTCAATATATTTATCAGCATCATCTAAATACTCATTAGATTTTACTCTAATATCGCTTCTCAATTCTTTTCCGCTTTTAGGGGCATATAATAAACCTATTATTGCACCTAATGCTCCACCAGCAATTAATCCAATTAAGAATCCATTACCATGATTTTGTTCGCTTGCCATTTTAGTCCTCCTTAATATATCAATTTCAAGAGTTTTGAATATAATATGCCCCATCTTGAAAATCAAGAATGGAGATCATTATTCAGTTAATCATAAAAAAAAGAAATACAATTTACATATTTTTTACTATAGCTTTTACAAATTGAGAGGTTCTTAAATTTTTCCCCCCTTTCATTTGTCTTTCAATATTATATGTAAGTTCTTTTACTTTTATTGTCTTTTTAAGAGTATTTTCAACTATTTTTTATACTTTATTACTATCATATTGAATTTTTTAATTTATACCATCTAAATTAAAATTATTACAACAATTTTTATTTCTTCTATGCAAAAGTGATAATGCAATTAGACCAACTAACACAGCAAACCACAATGTTAAGACTCTTACTATAAAAGTTGTTGTAACCGAGGTAGCTTTACTGACCCCTTTTTCAATAAGTAAAAAAGTTAAGGACCCTTCAGTTATTCCAAGTCCACCGGGCAGCATAGATACTGTTCCAACAATATTTGCAAAGGCATAACTAAATGAAGCCCACATTAAATTAATTTCAATGCCAAAATTACGTAGAATAAAATAATAACCCAAACATTCAGCAAACCAAGCAACAACACTTACCAGTGTCATACTAAATAATACACTTGGTTTTAATAATACCTGAATACTTTTATAAGCGTTTTCTATCTTTACAATATATTTTCTCAGCTTAGAACTTTTTTCTAGATTATGTAATACCAGAATTAGTAATTTAGGGCTTGTAAGAAGAATGATAAGAGTAATAATTACAGCGGTAATTATTAAAGTTATTACCATACCATATTCAAAAATATAAGCTCCAATCAATGAGATTAGTATGAATGCAATAGAATCTGTCAATCTTTCTACAATTATTACAGGAGAGGTTTTGCTCATTGGAATTTCAGTTTTTTCTTTCACCAAATAAGCTTTAAGAAATTCACCCAACTTCCCCGGGGTAACACTCATTACTAAACCGGACATAAAAATATAAAATGAATCGATCTTATTTAGTTTTACTTTTATAAGAGATAAATAGTAATCCCATTTATAAAATCTTAAAACATAATTTACAAATGAAAGCAGCAGAATAACAGGAAGTAGCCATAAACTAAAATTAGAAAGGGAATTCAAGAACTGATCAAAATTTACATATACAATAAAAAACAGGTATACACCTGCACCAATGGCAAGTGATATTAACAGCTTATGTTTTAATTTTTCAAGCAATTATCTATACTCTCATTAATGCATTGTATACTTTGAATAATGGCAGTCCTATAACATTATTATAACATCCATTTATTTTTTTTACAAACACCACCCCATAATCATCTTGTATTCCATAAGCACCGGCTTTATCTAAAGGGCTTCCAGTAGAAACATAATCTTTTATTTCTTTTTCAGATAATTTTTTGAAAGTCACTAATGTTTTAGCATAATCAACAATTACATTATTGGTAATTGCATTATAAACTGTAAAGCCGGTATAAACTTTATGAGTCTTGTTGCTTAATTTTGTTAAAATGCTGACTGCATTTTTTTTATTTTTTGGTTTACCAATAATTTTATTACCAAGTACAACTATGGTATCAGCAGTAATAATAATTCCATCATCGTGTATTTTTTTGGCTGCTTCTAATTTTAATTTAGCTAATCTTTTAACTGTTTTTACAAAAGATTCATTCTTATTAATTTTCTCATCACATTCAATAGAGAATACTTTGAATTTTAGGTCCAATTGTTCAAGTAATTTCTTTCTTCTTGGTGATTTAGAAGCTAAGTAGACGGGTATATTTTTATTTATCATAATCTATTGGGTTGATCTCAGTACCGGGGAAATAATGAGATAAAATTTCTTTATAATCTCTCCCCTCGTGAGAAAGATAAATTGTACCCCATTGACAAAGACCAACTCCATGTCCGTTACCTCTACCATTTATCTCAATAGTATCTCCGTCAAAATTAATATCAAACATTGTACTCTTTAAAATACCGCCATTACTTCTTCTGATAATACTTCTAATATTATTTCCAGATATGATTATGTCTTCATCATCATTCTCATCAGAAGTTAACTCAAATTTAATTTTGTTTACTCTTCCTGAAGAAAATCTACTATCAATATTAATATCGTTTATCTTATAATTTGTATTATTAATTTTTCCTGAGCGTACTAAAAAAGATAATAATTTATCTGTAGTATATTCTTCAGTCCATTCAAAGCCGGGCATTATTGAACAATATGGTTCATCACTGTCTTGAACACCTTCTAAATAAGGAATATCATAATTGCCAAAAACATTTTTTGAATTTTCTGTATGCCCACCACAAGATGCGCTATAAAAAACTTGTGCAGGATTATTATTATATGTAAGTATTAAACCTGCTGTTTTATCTATCAATTTATTTGTTATTTCTTTTTCAACTTCAACACCACCGTAAACCTGATCACGTGTATCCATAAAAACATCAAATGTTTTATTATTTTTATTCATTTTTGATAACGAATATGTTCTGGCAGCAACAGTCATAGCTTTTAATGCTTCATAATTTTCATCATCTTTTCCAATAGGCATTTCAAGTGGAAGTACACCTCTTAGATAATCTTCTAAAGGTAATTCATTAACAAGATAAATTTTACTGCCATCCGTTAATATTTTTAATTGTCCTCTGAACTTTTTACCCTTATAAAAAATTATAGAGTTCTTTTCTTTTGTGCCTAATTTAAAATATTCAGAAGTAAAATTTTTACCGGCGATACTTATTGTTATTTCATCACCATTTGCACTTACAGAAATTGTATTGCCTGAGTTAACAACAGCAAGACTTTTCTCGGCAGAATATAAAATTACATTTGACTCTAAAATTATTCTATCTGATTTACTGTCATCTAATAGAACACCAATGTTTGGTGAATTTATTTTTGAGCTGGAAGGATAATTATAATCATCGTCATTAAATCTTTTACTGCTTGAACAACCGAAAAAAGAAATAATTAAAAATAGAAAGAATGAAAATTTAATTAAGGGAAATTTATATGGGGGATAAAATTTTAATATCATTAAAAATTTGAGTAAGTAAAAAATTTTATCTACACAATTTATTGTTATCGGAACATTGCTTTAATACTACCCCAAGTTCTTTTAACACCGGAAATGCTTAAAGAAATTGATGCATCAGAAGAATAAGTTACAGTACCGTTAGTATCAATTATTTTTAATCTATAAACAAAAAGCAAATCATTTGTTTTGTATGCACCTTCATCAGTAAATTTATAAAATGAATTAGAGCCGGTAGGTTTAATTGATTCTAACTCAATAAAAACTCCTTGAGGACTTCTTCTTTCAATAACAAATCTGTCAATATTGTTCTCTTGAGAAGTCTTCCATTCAATTACAACATTATCATTTTCACTGCGAACATGGAAGAAATCTAGGAAAGCGCCGGCAAATGCTGTAGAAA
>PFGS01000156.1:4402-4826 GCA_002783525.1 Ignavibacteriales bacterium CG12_big_fil_rev_8_21_14_0_65_30_8
ATAACTAAATTTATTCCCCTAAAATCGAAATGTCAAGGATTTTCTTTATATCTAAAAATAAATTATTTATACAAAAATAATACAAAAACTAATAAAAAGTTCAATTGACTGGAAAGCAATACTTATATATTTTGCAATTCAAATATTTGGGGCTATAGCTCAGTTGGGAGAGCGCTTGAATGGCATTCAAGAGGTCAGCGGTTCGATCCCGCTTAGCTCCACAAGAAAAGTCTTAGAACAATACGTTTTAAGACTTTTTGATTTTAGAGATTGTTCATATTTAAGAAAACTAATCAGAACTAACCTATTCTTTAATCAAATTTGTCCCTACGCGTCACCGCTTTTTAAACTTAAACGACCGATATTACTAGGTGGTTTTTAATATATATTCTAAAGCTGCAGATAAAGTTTGAGAATTATGAAT
>PFGS01000099.1 GCA_002783525.1 Ignavibacteriales bacterium CG12_big_fil_rev_8_21_14_0_65_30_8
AAAACGCAAACAAGATATACAAAACTGTAGGTGAAGAATATGTTGATAGAATTGTAATACCTCAATTTAGATCTGTTGTAAGAGGAGTTACTTCTCAATTTGATGCCCAGGCACTTTATACAGGTCAAAGAGAAAGACTTGCAGAAATGATCAAAACCGATCTGGAAAAAGTTGTTGGTGCAAGAGGCATCAATATAGAATCTGCGCCTTTAAGAAAAATTGTTTTACCAGCAAGACTAACTGCAGCAATCGAGGAAAAACTAAAAGCGGATCAGGAAAGCCAAAGAATGCAATTTGTTTTATTAAAGGAAAAACAAGAAGCTGAAAGAAAAAGAATAGAAGCAAAAGGTATTGCTGATTTTCAAGATATAGTTTCCAAAGGAATTAGTGATCAGTTATTAAGATGGAAAGGAATTGAAGCAACAGAAAATTTAGCTAAGTCTACAAATGCAAAAGTTGTTGTAATTGGTGCCGGAAAGAATGGTTTACCTTTAATTTTAAATAATTAAATATTTTCAACCCGTTTTCTAAAAAGATATAATTTCTTTCAAGAAACGGGTTTTTTATTGATTATTTAATGACTGATAAGTCATTTAATTGCGTTTATATTTACATTTAATTATTTTTGAACCAGTCGGTCAACTTAAAAAGGCAAAGATATGAATACATTTATTGATCTGTTAAACTTTTTTTTACCGGTTCTTTATATAGTAACATTTATAATATATTCATATGATTTTGCAAAGGGGAATAATAAGTATGCAAATTCAAAAAGATTATTTCTTTTTATAACCCTTCTGCTTCATATTTGTTATCTGTTATTAAGAACAATAAATTTTAATCATCCGCCAATAACAAATGTATTTGAAATATTTACAATCATGGCTTTTGCCATTTCTTTTTCTTATTTCGTTTTAGAGCTGTTAACAGATATAAGAGGAACCGGTCCGTTTATAATTATATTTTCAATATTTTTTCAAATCCTTTCCACATTAAATATTCCTGATGAATTTTTTGTAAAAGAAGTTTTAAAAAATAATTTATTAGGCTTTCACGTTTTTACAGCTTTGGTTGGATACTCTGCTATTACTGTCTCAGCAGTTTACGGCTTTTTGTATTTAATGCTTTACAAAGAAATTAAGACAAACAGATTTGGATTAATCTATGAAAGAATGCCAAGTCTTGAAATTTTAGAACGTCTTAGTTTCATTTCTTCTGTTATTGGATTTTTTATGCTTACCATTGCAATTGTAATTGGTTTGATCTGGCTGCCGACAGCTTTTCCTAAATTTTCATATGGAGATCCAAAATTAATTGGCACTTCTTTAGTCTGGATCTTATACGGTATTGGAATTTTAAGCAAAGTTTTAGGCAAGTGGCAGGGAAAGAAGGTTGTTACTTTATCAATAATAGGTTTTCTAATTGCAATCCTGTCAACGGCAATTTCTAATTTTATTTCACAAAGCTTTCACTCATTTTATTAATAAATATGAATTTACTTGCGATAGCTATAAATCATCACACTGCACCTGTAGAAGTTAGAGAAGCTCTTCATTTAAATGATGATGAAATAAGATCTCTTACCCTAAAAGCTAAAGAGAATTTATTTAGTGAATGCTTAATTATTTCTACCTGCAACAGAACAGAGATTTATGGAATACCTAAAAGTGTTAAAACTCTGCACACTGATGTTCAGAATTTTCTTCTTAAAGAAAAATCAGATATAAAAATATCTGAGGAGAATTTTCAAAACTTTTCTTCATCAAAAGCAGTACAGCATTTGTTTGAAGTAATTGCAGGAATAAACTCACAGATTGTCGGAGACAATCAAATATTTAAACAAATAAAAAGTTTGTTCCAAATAGCCGATGATCTGCAGGCTTCAGGTTTTTTAATGCGAAATTTATTTGCTTTTTCAACAAGGGTTGGTAAAAGAGCAATATCGGAGACTGGAATATCTGAGGGTGCTGTAACAATCAGTTTTGCTTCTGTTCAGTTAATTGAAAAAATATTTTCTTCATTGGGTAAAAAATCAGCTTTGGTTATTGGTGCAGGTGAAACAGGAGAAATAGCTGCAAAACACTTGAGAGACAGGGGAATCGGCAGACTTACCATTACGAACAGAACTCAGGAAAAAGCAGAGAAATTAGCAGAAACATTAAAATGTTCAACTATTAATTTTAATGAATTTAAAAAACAGCTTTATCTGTTTGATATAATAATAAGTGCCACAAGTTATGAGGGATTAATTCTTACAAAAGAAGATATTCAATCTTCCATGAAAGAAAGAAAAGGTGCAACGGTTGTGCTGATGGACATTGCAGTTCCAAGAGATATTGATCCCGAATCTAAAAACATTGACCATGTTTTTTATAAAGATATTGATTCATTAAATATTATTGTCGATCAAAACCTTAAAAAAAGAAATTCAGAAATTCCGAAAGTAAGACAAATAATAAAAGAAGAATTGGAAGGGTTTAGCAATTGGTATAATTCACTTGATGCGGCGCCAACAATAAGAACACTTAGAGAACACTTTGAAAACATTCGTGCAGAAGAAGTAAAGAAAAACAAAAATAAATTTTTAGAAGGTGATCAAGAAAAACTTGAAATTATTACTAAAAGAATAATAAATAAACTACTTCATCACCCAACTACAGAATTAAGAAAAGCAGCTGAACAGGAAAATAATTCTATAATAACAAAAACAAAGATCGGCATACTTAAAGAAATGTTTGGGATTGATAAGCCAAATACGGAGAAGAAAGAAAATAATGAGTAAAATAATTATTGGGTCTAGGGGAAGCAAACTTGCTCTTTGGCAGACAAATTTTATTAAAAAAGAATTAAAGAAGATTAACAAAAATCTTGAAGTTGAAATTAAAATAATTAAAACTAAAGGCGATAAAATATTAAACAAGGCTCTTTCAAAGATTGGTGATAAAAGTCTGTTTACAAAAGAACTTGAAGAAGCACTGCTTAAAAATAAAATTGATATTGCCGTTCATAGTTTGAAAGATCTTGAAACAACACTCCCAAAAGACTTAAAACTTGCAGTAGTTACAAAAAGACATTCTGTTGAAGATGTACTAATTTCTACTAAAAAAAAGATGACCATTTCTTCTCTACCTCAAAATGCTGTAGTCGCAACAGGTTCCCTCAGAAGAAAAAGTCAACTGCTTCATTTAAGGCCTGATATTACGGTTGTAGATCTGCGCGGTAATGTACCAACAAGAATAAATAAATTTTTAAACTCAAATTGGGATGCAATTATTCTTGCAAGAGCAGGTGTGGAAAGATTAAAACTTAAAAAATATATTTCATCTTATATTAAAACCTATGAGATCGTTCCTGCAGTTGGTCAGGGAGCTTTGGGAATAGAGATAAATAAAAACAACAAAACAGCCGAAGAATTAATAAAACCTTTGCACGATGAAAACACTTTTTTTGCAATTAGTGCAGAAAGAGCTTTTTTAAAGACTCTTGGAGGCGGATGTCAGGTTCCGGTTGGAGCTAACGCAGAAATAAAATCTAATGGATTGTATTTAAGTGGGGTAATAGCTTCTCTTGATGGAAGAATAACATATTCCAAAAAGATCCTCGGTAAAAAAGAAGACTGCGAAAAACTTGGCAAATCTTTAGCTCAAGATCTATTAAAGGCAGGAGCTAAAAAAATATTAAATGACATTTATAAAAAATAATTTGCAATGCCGACTTTAATTAACAGAAAGACAAAAAGAGAAGAAAAGAAGAATCTAACCCGTGAAAGCATAATAGATTCTGCTTCTCAGCTATTTTCTCAAAACGATTACCACGAAGTAATGATCGAGGATGTTGCAAAAAATGCAAACATAGCAAAAGGTACTGTTTACAATTATTTTGATTCAAAAGAAGAATTATATTTTTCTTTAATTGAACAAAAGATGTCGGCTCTAACAAATTCATTGATAGAAAAAATAAAAGGTGAAAACAATAAAGTAAGTTCTCTTCATGCTTTTATTTTGCATAATTATATGTTTATGATGAAGTATCAAAACTTCTTCCGTATTTATCAAAAGGAATCATTTAATAAACAAAACGAACTTTGTAATGAAATAACTCAATTAGAAAACAGACTTAAAAAACTTTTGGTTGATATAATAACGGATGGTGAAAAAAAGGGTGTCTTTAGAAAAACAGATATTGTTTTAACAAGTGAATTAATATTAGGTAGTCTGTTTGCAGCTGTAAATAACGGAATAATAAAAAATTATTCAAAAGAACAATTAAAAGTTGAAAGAGAAAAATTATTTCAATTCATACTTCAAAGCCTTTATCAGGAGAGAGATTCTTTAAACACATTACCATTATTTGGTAAAACAATTGTAATTACAAGAACAATTGAACAATCAAATGAATCTGCTCTTTCATTTATAAAACAAGGTGCAGATATAATTGTTTTTCCAACGCTAGATATTGTTCCACCGGATGACTGGAAACCTTTTGACGAAATAATTTTAAACAAAAATAAAATTGATTTTATAATCTTTACATCCAGACATGCTGTTGAAATGTTTATCAACAGATGTAATGAAATTAATAAAAAAATAAATTTTAAAAATTTAAAAGTTGTTGCTGTTGGAAACAAAACAGCATCTACCTGCAATGATTTTAACATTCCAGTTTCAATAATTCCAAAAAAATTTAGCGGTGAAGGTGTTGTTGAAGAATTATCAAAATATGATTTAAGAAATAAATTTGTTTTTATTCCACGATCTGCAATAGGCAGAGAAGAG
>PFGS01000307.1 GCA_002783525.1 Ignavibacteriales bacterium CG12_big_fil_rev_8_21_14_0_65_30_8
TACAGTAGGAATCCCGAATGCTAATGGTAAATGAAATGCAGCTATTAATCCCATATCGTGATATAAAGGCAACCAGCTAACAATCTTATCATCAGAATTTAGATTAATTGCCTTTCCATAATTTGTTACATGTTCTAAGACTGCTTTATGTGAAAGTAATACAGGTTTTTGTATCCCTGTAGTTCCGCTTGAATGCTGTAATAATACAGGATCAGTATCTTTAATATTTGCTCTAATTTGTTCAATATTTTCAAGATCCTTTCCTTCAAACTTTAAATCTTTTTTCCATTCTAAAGGAAAAAACATTCCTCTAATTGTAGATCCTTTTTTAGACATTAAAGGTTCAATTACATCGGCTATAACATTTTCTGTTAATACCCAATCAAGTCCGGAACGATTTGACATCCCTTCCAATCCTTGTCTGAATTTTTCAGGATGAAGCCGTGGATTGGGATAAGCTAATACTGAAGGAATAGCACCAATACTTGAAATACCTAAATAAATTGGATAAAAATATTTATTGTGCCGGATTATAATTGCACAAACATCACCACGTTGTACACCTTTTTTCTTCAGCCCTACTGCAAAACTTTCTGCTGCCTTTATAATTGATGAAAAAGTCCATCTAAATGGTTCTTCGCCTGCAGTCCAATGAATTATTGATTCTTTATCGGGATGTTTTTCTGCGTTTTCAACCCAACGGTCCCATTCTAATTCTCTTTTTTTAGACATAGTTTTGATTATTTAAAGCCCTCTCTTTAAAACTATTTTTTTCATTTTAATCAGCTAAATAAAACCCCAATTTTTTTTAATTCAACTCCATTTAATTATTTCTTTTTTTTCAACTAATCTTTCTCTGTTTGCTTTTCTACTAGGTTTACCTGCTGAACTTTTTATTAACCATCTTGGTGGTACCAAATAAACTTTCTTAATATTTATATCGTCTAACATTCCAGCTTTTATTATTTCTAATTTTAATTTCTTGTGCTCATCTTCATTTGTAATTTTAGTTTCTGCAACTACACTTATCTGTTCACTACCAATGTCTTCGTCATCTTCACCAAATGCAATAACTCTTCCTGGTATTACATCTTTTACCTGACTTACAAGATCTTCGACATCTTCGGGATAAACATTATTACCTGCAACAATTATAATATCCTTTTTCCTTCCGATTATGTAATAATAATCTTTGTAACAAAAACCATAATCGCCACTGAAATACCAACCATCTTTTAAAACAGCTGCAGTTTTTTCCGGATAATTTCTGTAACCATCAAACATTGAAACAGATTTAACTACGATTTCCCCAACAAATCCCTCTTCCAGTTCATTACCTTCTTCATCAATAATTTTAATTTCACATCCATCTATTATTTTTCCGGATGAGCAGCAAACTCTTGAATTATCACCATTAGTAACTAATTCTACAATACCTTGTTTTAATTTTTGTCTGTTTACTGTTAATGATTTTAATTTTTCTCCTGCCGGAGTTTGAGTAGCTAAAAATGTTACTTCTGCCATTCCATAAGAACTTGATAGTGATTTTTCTTTTACACCGTATTTTTTATATCTGTCAAAAAACAAATTATTACTTCTATCCCTAACCGGTTCGCTGCAATTAATAAACAATCTCATACTTTCAAGAGAGATGCCCTCAATTTCATCTTCATGAACTTTATCTGCTAAAATATTATATGCAAAATTGGGCTGCCAGGTTATTGTTCCTTTTTCTTTTGAAATAGCTTCTAGAATTAAACTTGGAACCATTATCCATTCAAAAGTATCAATTTGTACAGTAGGTATTCCGAATGCCAATGGTAAATGGAAAGCAGCAATTAATCCCATATCGTGATACAAAGGTAACCAACTAATAATTTTATCATTAGGAGAAAGATCCAGTGATTTTGCATAATTAGTAACAAAGTCTAATATTGCTTTGTGAGATAATAAAACTGGTTTTTGTAATCCTGTTGTTCCACTTGAATGCTGAAGTAACACCGGATCAGAAACAGAAATATCAGCCCTTACTTTTTCAATTTCCTCTAATTCTTTTCCTTCAAATTTTAGATCTTTTTCCCACTCTAATGGAAAAAAACTTCCTCTAATTGTGCTATCTTCTTTTGTAATTAATGGATCAACTACTTCTGACAGTTCTCTTTCTGTTAAAATCCAATCAAGGCCAGATCGTTTTGACATTCCCTCTAAACCTTGTCTGAATTTTTCAGGATGTAAACGAGGATTTGGATAAGCCAACACTGAAGGTATTGCCCCAATACTTGAAATAGCAAGATAAATAGGATAAAAATATTTATTGTGTCTTATTATAGTTGCACAAACATCACCTCTTTTAACTCCTTTTCTTTTAAAACCAACAGCAAAACTTTCTGCAGCTTTTAAAAGAGAAGAAAATGTCCACCTAAATGGTTCTTCGCCGGCAACCCAATGTATAAATGCATCTCTGTCTGGATATTTTTTAGAATTTTCAACCCAACGATCCCATTCAGTTTCTTTTATTATAGGCAAGGTATTAATCATTTTTTCCTTTTTAATATTTTTATTTTTTTTATTCATCAATTAATTTGAAATAGAACTATATATTTTGCTTTATTCAGTCTCTACTTCAAGTTCTTCATATAGTTCTTTCATAATTACAGAATCAGGTTTTATATCCATAAGCATATCAATGCTTTTGATTTTATAATTTACAATTTTCGTACGCTTAGGTAAGTAGCTAAGAAGTAATGAAAATAGAATAGTCAAACCCACCAAAATTAATGGGCGGGTAATATCTTTAATTTTGTTCATATGGTACTTTAAATTATGATTCCTTTTGTACCCCAAAAATTATTTAAAATTAATATAGCATTGAATTACAACTTTTATACCAAGATTTTTTTTCGGATAAGAGGTTTTTTACCTCGACGAAGGCAAAATAAAACATTTTTGTTTAACAACAAAAAATTTTTTAAAAGAACATTATCATTTTGAGAAGTGATTTGAGGTCAGATCTTTAATTTTATTAATAAATTAATTATAGATGATGACCAAATTTTATATCCTTTTGCTGAAAGATGAACTCCATCAATAGAATAGTTTTCAATTAAATGGTGATCCTTTGAGAGATGGGTGTTTAGATCTAAAAAAATTATTTTGTTCTTAGAAGCAAATTCTTTTAGAAGAATATTTAATGATTTTACCCTTTCATTAATAGTATCTAAGAAAGAAGATCCGTTCTTTACATGCAGCGTTGACTGAATAACTATACTTATTTTGTGTGTATTAAGAGTGTCAATTATTTTTGTGATATTGTTGAAAACTTCATCAACCTCCTTGCCATAAAACAAATCGTTAATACCGCCCATTATAAAACATACTTTGGGTTTTAAGTTATATATATATTCTAGCCTCTTTAAAAAACCTGAGGTGTAATCACCACTTATTCCCCTTTCAACCACATCATTTCTATTTAACAATTCATTCCAATTTGCTCCATGAGTAATAGAATTACCAAGCATAACAATCTTTGCCCTTTTCATTCTATATACATTATATAATTCAGTTTGAATTACATAATTTGGGTTCTGTAAGTAAATGCTTGAATCTTTAACCACATCATTATTCTGCGGTAAACTAATAGTTGTTAAGATTATTGAAAAAAATATTGTTATGTATTTGTTTTTCATAAGTATAATATAAAATATTTATTAGAAAAGATTTCTCCCTTCCACCTTCGCTCTTTTAGCTTCGGTGGACAAGACGGTCGAAATGACAAAGATTTGTCATATCGAAGGAGGTACGACTGAGATATCTTTTACTTACTAAAATTTATTCATTAAGCCAATCTTTACTCAAATCCAGCCATTTGGGATTTAACGATTCAATCAATTTATTTTTTTTCTCCCTTCTCCATTTCTTAATTTCCTTTTCCCTTTGAATTGCTGAATTTATATCTAACGTTTGTTCATAATAAACTAATTTATTTAGATTGTATTTTTTAGTGAAACCATTTATAAGTTTATTTTTATGCTCATATACTCTTCTCATCAGATTATTTGTCACGCCTACATATACAACCTTATTATTCCAATTCGATAGTATATAGATAAAATAGTTGTGATCTTTCATATTTTAATTTAAATAAATAGAGAGAAGATTTCTCACTCTCACTCCGTTCGGTTCGAAATGACATTGTCTGTCATATCGAAGGAGGAACGACTGAGATATCTTTTCTATATCATTTTCGGAAAAGATTTGTCATATCTGCCGAAGGCATTTCTATGGAGCTTTGGAGAAAATGAAACATATGTCATATTGAGACCTTCTTTAGAAGGACGAAATATCTCTACTATCAAATTTGGAGACTCTTCATTTCATTCAGAGTGACAAATTAAAAAAAAGCCGCATATAATTTAATATACACGGCTTACTTTATGTTACATTTAAGCGGAGAGCGTGCTTCTATAATTGCTTATCCCCACATATTCAACCTTCGTAAAAATTTCGTCTCTTATTTCCTCTGTAAGCTATGTAACCTACTGCAAAAAAGATAGCTATTCCTGATGCGAAAATTGATGCTGCTGTTAATATTATATTTACTAGTGACATAATTTTTTCCTCACTTATTTAAAAAACAAAATAGTTAGTTATAAAGCAGACTCTTGGGTTTACACCCAAGAGTCTTAGTTTATTTTGTTTATTTCAATAAGATCATTTTCTTAGTAAATATGTTAGCTCCTGCA
>PFGS01000266.1 GCA_002783525.1 Ignavibacteriales bacterium CG12_big_fil_rev_8_21_14_0_65_30_8
GATTATATAGATATAGACAACTTTGTATTTGAAGATCTAACAAGACCAGAACTTACAATTAATAGTACTACTGGTGAAGTTGATATTAAACATTTATTAGAAACACCTACATTTTCTTCAGTTAGTCCTAGATTAGGTTTCTCTTTCCCTGTAACTGACAAAACAGTTTTCCATGCTCAGTTTGGTAAATTTGTTCAACAGACAAGATTGAGAGATGTTTATCAGGGATTATATGCAACATCAAATCAATTAAGAGGTGGTTTCTTTATTGGGGCTCCGGTTGGATTTAATGTTAGACCAACTAGAACTACACAATACGAAATTGGTTTTACACAACAATTATCTGATTTTGCTTCTTTTGATATAACTGCATATTATAAAGATATTAAAGATCAGGTTGTATTCAAACTTCAAGAAACAGCTGCCGGTTCTCAATTTGGCGCTTATAATATACTTACAAACGGTGATTTTGCTACAACAAAAGGTGTTGAGCTATCATTTAATATGAGAAGAGTAGAAAGAATACAAATTAACGGTTCTGTATCATTCCAAAATGCACAAGGAACTGGTTCTAACCCTAACTCACATAATGGTATAGTTGGTGCTCCGGTTGATGGTTCAACTATATTTAATCCATTATATGTTTTCCCACTAGACTTTAACAAAGCTGTAACAGGTAACTTTAACCTTGATTACCGTTTTAGCGCTGATGAATCTTCACCAGTATTACAGTCATTGGGATTATCTGCATTAATGACTTTTGCCAGTGGTCACCCTTATACTCTAGGACAAGGTAAAGGTAATAATGCTGGTAGTTTGGAAGGTGATCCAAGATTTAGATCTCCAATAGAACCTTTAAATAATTCAACAACTCCTTGGACTTATCAATTAGACCTACGAATAGATAAAACTGTATCATTATTTGATAAATTAAAAGCAAATTTCTACATATTTGTGCAAAATGTTTTAGATACTCGTAATGTTGAAAATGTTTTCTTAAGAACAGGTTCTGCATTTGATGATGGTTATTTAAGTGATCCTACATTAGGCGGAACTTTACATCCAACCCAAAGACAAGACTATGAGAATATGTACAAAGCTATAAATCTTGATTATTCTCAAGGATTCCAAAATGCTACTGGTAATCAGTTATTTGGACCTCCTCGTCAAATCAGAGTTGGAGTTCGTTTAGAATACTAAAATGAAATTTGACATCTTATATAAAATGAATAGGAGTTTAAACAATATGATTTCAAAAAAATTAAGATATGTGCTTATCTTTATGATTGGTGCGTTATTCCTTGCCCCTACGCTTTTACAAGCTAAAGGAGATAAAAAGGATAACAAAACCACTCTACAAAAGACTACAGCACAAACAGCTAGTACCTATCTTGATATAAATAATATATCAACATGGTTTTATAATACAGGAGTTTCCGATATTACCCCAAATGGTAATAGTGGCCTTGTATATCCAAAAGGAAGCGGAAAAACTGCTGTATTTACTTCCGGTTTACTTTGGGGAGCAACTGTAACTGGTGACCCTGACCCAAGAGTCGGCGGTACTGCTTACAGAACCGGGCTTGTTCCTGGTAATGTTGATGCTAACGGTAATGCACCTGCAGATAATACAATAGATCTTTATCGTATTTATAGAGTTAGACCTGATGTAACACCAAGTACTACTTTAAATGATATTGATCTTTCCGCAGATGCTGCAAACGAAGGTACAACTCAAGCTGCACTTTTATCAGCTTATCAGAAAGACTGGACAGAATGGCCTGCTGATATGGGCGCACCTTATGATGATAAAGATAATAGTGGATCATATAATGCTGGTGATGTACCTGGCGTACCTGGTGCAGATCAAACAGTGTGGTTTGTTGCTAACGATCTTACAGCATCACAAACAGTGTTCCTATATGGAGCAAATCCATTAGGTCTTGAAGTATCAGAAACTGTATGGGCATATAACAGAGCCGGTGCTTTAGGAAATATGTACTTCAGAAAATATACATTTAAAAATGTAACTGATCGTTCAGCTTTAACACCAACTACATTTAACAATATGTATGTTTCTATGTGGTCAGATGTTGATCTAGGTGAGGCAGGCGATGACTTTGTTGGCGTTGATACAGTACTTAGTCTTCAGTTCTGCTATAATGCTAACGCTGTAGACAACACTTATAGTCCTTTACCTCCTCCTGCTGTTGGCTTTGACTTTTTCCAAGGTCCTCTTGTAAACGGTGTTGCCGGACAAGATGTTAACAGAAACGGAGTTGATGATGCAGCAGACTTTGGTATCTTTAACGGTGCTAAAGTTGGGCCAGGTAAAATTAATTTACCAATGACCGCAGCTTATTACTTTGCTAACGGTGATGCTAATATTGGTGATCCTCCACAGGGAACAGTTGACGGATCAAGACAATTTTATAATTTCTTCCAGGGTAAATTCGGTATATCTGGAGCTTTCTTTACAGATTTAGCTACAGGTCAACCAACTACATATGCACTTAACGGTAACCCACAAACTGGTCAAGGCTGGTTGGATGGAATCCAATTACCAGCAGGTGACAGAAGACAAGGAAGTTCATCAGGTCCATTTAATATGGCACCTGGCGAAATTCAGGAAGTGGTTGTTGCTGAAATAGTTGGCGGCGCAATTCCTGGAACAGACAGACTTTCTGCAATTGGTATATTAAAGTTTTATGATCAGCAAGCTCAACAAGCTTATGATAACTTCTTTGATCTACCTTCTGCACCACCCGCTCCTAAGGTAACTGCGGTTGCTTTAGATCAAAAAATTATTTTAGACTGGGGTGGAGATTGGGCTGCAGTTACTGCTACAGAAAGCAGCAATACTAAAGGATTCACATTCCAAGGCTACAATGTTTATCAATTACCAAGTGCTTCGGCTCAAGTTGAACAAGCAAAAAGACTTGCTACATATGATAAAATTGATGGTGTTGGTAAAATTGAAGATAAATTCTTTGATTCAAATACCGGTGTAGTTGCTACTGGTGTAAAACAATTTGGTAACGATTTTGGTATTCAAAGAAGTATTACAATTACACAAGATGCTGTAAAAGGTGGAACTCCACTTGTTAACGGTATAAAATATTATTTTGCTGTTACATCTTATAATTATAATCCTTCACCTACAGCTGTTCCTAATAACTTAGAAAATCCAATTGCAATTATGACTGTTATACCACAATCTACAGACCCTGGTGTAACTCAATCTGCAGATGTTAGTTTAACAGTTACAAAAGCAGCAGGAACAGGTGATGCAGCTCCATATGTAAAAGTTGTAGATCCTACAAAACTTACAGGCCATAACTATTCCTTCTTCTTCAAAAACCAGGATTATGTTAATGATGCTAACGGTAACTGGACAAAGGTTGTAGCTAAACCAAGCAACAACAATTTTGCTCCAACAGATGTATCTCCTTCAACTATAGCAATGTCAGCTGTATTTGGTAACCAAGGTGGTACTTTAGAACTAAACGGAACATTAACACTTACATCTCCAGACTTTGACTTTGCTGATGGTGTTAAGTTTGAATTTCCAACCGGTGTTACAATAAATAGTGCTGCTACAATACATTGTGCTGTTAGAGGCGATGATGTAAATGCAAATATAAGTGGTACTACTGTAATGTGGGGTGATAGCAGCCGTTCAGGTTTTGGTTGCTTTAGCGGCGGTGAAAAATTTGTACTTAATGTTAATGCTACATTACCAATAGCTGTTAATTATACAATTTATGATGATAACTACGGTGTTATTTATAGCAACCCTGGCGCAGTTTCTAAAGATGCTTTTGGAACTATAAATATTACTTCTGCTGCATCTAAAAAAGTTACTCAGAATCAGTGGGGATTGAAAGATGAAACATTAGGTAAAGTAGTTCTTGATAACCAAACAGTGTTTGGTGGAACAGACTGGTACTTTGGTACAGGCCCTGGTGGATCTTCCGACCCACTTCTTGGTGGAAACCTTGGTCCTAATTATGCAGTTACTGTTGACGGTTTAGAGGTTGCAATGAGTGACTTAACATTTAGCGCACCTATCACTTTCTTAAGTGCTAAACAAACCAAAAAAGGCGGAACAACTTCGTTAACCTTGTGGGGTGATGCTCAATTATTTGGTGATCCTACAGGTAAAACATTCTATGGTGACTATACTGGTTCATTACCAACTGATTTTATCCAGGATCTTGAATTAAGATTTACTGGTGTTGCACCTGATAATGACAGTCCTGTTACATCCGGTGGCCAAATGGTTGTCGGTTATAACAGAGATAGAAAATTATCAACAGTATTAAGAGGTGCTTTTGAGTTGTGGGAACCAGAAAGAAATCGTCAGATTAATTACTGGTTTGTTTCTCGTGACGCAGACGGCGGTAACCCATGGGACAGAGCAACTGGTATTCCTACTCATTGGAGAATAGAAGGCCGTGATTACTTTATTCCTTATGTAACAGATTATGATGAAAATTTAACATCTGCTACAGTTGGACAATCAGCAGGTCTTGATAAATCAACTTGGATTTTATTCTTCACACAAGCCGGTGCTTCAAATTGGTCAACCGGTGATGTATTCTATATAAAATATGCTAATAACATCATACCTACTGCTGATGCAGGTGGTGACAGTTATACATTCACAACAACA
>PFGS01000070.1:0-4593 GCA_002783525.1 Ignavibacteriales bacterium CG12_big_fil_rev_8_21_14_0_65_30_8
TCATTAGAAATAGTTCAATCTTATGATGATCCTAGAATTAGAATCATAATTAGTAAGAATTGTGGTCAAGTTGATGCATATAACCGTGGTTTTATTGAATCATTAGGTGAATATATTTTTATCCATGATCAAGATGATATTTCGCATTCAGAAAGATTTATGGAACAGCTAAATTTAATGAACAATAGTGATATAGATATATGTGGTTCATTTTTCAATGTAATAAATATAAATGGTAAGATTATAGGTAAACAAATACTACCAACTATTGACAATGACATTAAAGAACAATTATTATATAAAAATTATGCAATGTTTAATTCAAGCGTGTGTATGAAAAAAAACATTTTTTATAAATATGGTTTATTTGATAAAACATATTATCCTTCATCAGATTATGAATTCTATTTAAGAGTTAAGAATAATTGTAAATATTATAATATATCTAAATATTTATATAATTGGAGACGGTATAAAAATCAAATATCAAATATTCTAAGAAAAGAAACCATAACTAAATCAAAAGATATTTCATTGAAATATTTAGAGAAAGAATATAAAAATTTAGAAAGACAAACCTATTATTTTCAAAAAGGATTGATCAATTATTATAATAATTATTTAATTAATGCACTATACTATTTCTTAAAATCGTTATTTCTAAATACAAACCACCCTAAAAAATTGTATAGATATTTATTCCTTATTATTATTTTTGGAGCCCCTATAAAAATTTTAAGGTATACCAGTATTGTTCATTCTCAGAAAATTATATCTTGTAAAAATTATTTTGATAAATATTTATTCATTTCATCATGCATGTAATACTAATAATTAAAAATTTTATAGGATTTACTATATTTAAAATGTTAAAACATTACTTAGTATTATCAAATAATAACTCGAAAAATTTATTATTTATAAATACCGGTCAAATTGGTGATCTAATTATCTCATCTTTAATATTTAAAAATGCTGACATACTAAAAAAAAAATATGATAATATTTATTTCTTGCTTAAATATGAATTTGCAGAATTATTTAAGGATGAAAATAAGATTAATTTTATTCAATGGAATTATAAAAAATATAAATATAATATTATTTATAGGATTAAATTTTTATTAAACTTAAGGAAATTAAATATAATTGATACATTTAATTTAACAGCTGCAAGGGGAATTACTGTAGATGAATTATCACTACTTTCAGGGGGAAAGAATATATTCGCATTAAACTCCAATTATAGATATTTAACAAAATTATTCGGTGAAAGTATTGATAAAATGTATACTAAAATATTAGCTAAAAATATTTTGAATGAATATGATAAGAATATTATAGCTTTAAAATATTTAGGTTTAGATTATCAATTTGATAAAACAAATTATCAAAGAAAAGATAATAATACTTATAAATATGATATTGTAATTGCTCCTTTTTCATCTCTTAGAAATAAAGAATGGGGAAGAAAAAAATTTGAAAAATTAATTAAAATATTATCACAAAAGAATAAAATATTATTATTAGGAGCATTTGAACAAAAAAATAAATTAGACAGTTTAAAAAAAGATAATGACAATGTAAGCATTGATGCTGGAGAAATACCCTTAAATAATATTCAGAATGTTATTAAAAACTCTAAACTATTTATTGGGTTGGATTCTGGATTATCTCATATTGCACTTAAAGTTGGAACACCCTTAATTGCAATAATTGGTGGGGCACTATTTGGAAGATTTTTTCCCTACAATGACAATTACAATACTAGATATCTTTATAATAAGATGGATTGTTTTGGGTGTGAGCTAAGATGTATTCATAAAGAACCTTATTGTTTAACGGAAGTTACTGTAGACGAAGTATTGAAAAACGCATATGAAATTTTAGATAATTATGAAGATTCTTGAACTTACAAGATCGTTTTATCCTTCCGTGGGTGGGATGGAAAAATTTGTTGCTGACAGATTTAAGATTTATGAGGAACTTGGAATAGATTATAATCTTATTTCTACAAATTATTCTACTGAAAAAAGAGATCGTAATTTATCCAGAGATGATGTAATATTTATAAATCAATATACTCCTTATAACATAACCCCTAATCTTAAAAAATATTTAGACAACGATTATGATGTTTTAAGTATAAATCAATTTGGCAGATATTTTAGCGATTATGCAATTAACTATGTTTCAAAAAATAAAAAAACAAAAATAATTTTAACACCTCATTTTTATTTCCATACAGAAAGATTTAGCTTTATTAAATCATTACATAAAAAATTAATTGCAAAAAAATTACTTGATAAAATAGATAAAATAATTTGTTTTACTGAATATGAAAAAAAATATCTGTTAAAATATTTTGATGTTGAGTCAAATAAAATTGATATAATCCCTCATTACATTGTTACAGATAAGGAAAAATATAATTTAAGCGGACCAACTTATAAAAATTATTTTCTTTATTTAGGCAGAGCAGAAAAAAACAAAAGATATGATTTATTAATTGAAGCTTTCGACCATCTAAAAATAAAAGATTTAAAATTATTGCTGACAATTAGAAATCAAGACTTAAAATCAAAGTACAAAAGAATAGTAGAAAGGAATGGAAATATTCATCTTTTGGGGTATATAACTGAAAGAGAAAAATTTAAATATATTTCAAATTGCAAGGCAGTTGTATTTGCAAGCGACTATGAAGCTTTCGGTACTGTTGTATTGGAAGCATCTAAATTTAAAAAACCTATTTTATGTTCTGATCTTTCTGTGTTCAAAGAAATATTATCGCCTCAAGGTACTATGTTTTTTAAGAATGAAGTTCACGAATTAAAAAACACTTTGAATAACTTTCTAGCTAAATCTATTTCAGATAAAGAAATAATGGGGGATGATAATTATAAAAACCTTAAAAATTTTACATTTGAAAAATGTTTAAAAAGCTATAAAGAGCTCTTTTTTTCTTTATGAGTAAAAAGTGCTTTTAATAATTGAAATACAAAATAAGTATTAGCTAAAAAGTATCTTTTAAAAAGTCTTTTTGGTTCTTGAATAAGACGGAAAAGCCATTCAAATCCTGAATTATAAAAAAACTTAGGTGCCTTCTTTTTATCATTCACCAAAAAATTAAAAAATCCGCCCACACTAAAAACACATTTTAATTTTGAGTTAGATAAATAATTTTGTATCCAAATTTCACTTTTTGGCATACCCATTCCGCATATAAGTACTTCAGCTTTGGATGAATTTATCTTCTTTATTAATTCCTCACCATCATTAAAAAAGCCATTTAAGAAACCAACGATTTGCAAGTTATACTTATTTATCAATATTTCTGCAGTTTTTTCAATTATTTTCTGTTCTCCACCAAGTAAAAAGATTTTATTATTTTTTATTAAAGTAGATATTTTTGTTGCAAAAATATATGTAAATACTACTTTTTTTATCTCAATTTTATATAATAATTTTGCAAGTAAAACAATACTATAACCGTCAGCTATTATAAAGTCAGCTTTATTTATTGCTTCTCTAAATTCTGTATTTTTTTCAGACAGATAAAATGAATAAGAATTGAGATAGAAAAAGGTTTTTGCTTGATTATTATTCAAAGAAGCAATAATATTAATTAAATATTCATTTTCATTAGTTATGTTAACAAAACTATTGCGGAACTTAATAACCATATTGCATATTTTTTATATTTAGTCTAATGTTTAAAAGAATAATATTTATAATATTACTTTATAATAGTTTTTTTATTCTGCCACAGAATTTAATTAAAAATTACAACCAATCTGAAAATAATATTAAATTTAATGTTAATCTTAAATCTGTTGAATATTCAATTAATAATAAAAACGGATTAAGGGAAATTGAGTTCAAAGATTATTTAGATGAATCAAAGCCCGGCAATTATTCATTACCTTCAAAAGAAATTTTCATATCATTACCATATTATTCAAAAGTAACTGTAAATCTAATCCCTCAAAAAGTAAATAAGATAAAGGGAATTCCTAAAATCAATCCTATTTTATCTGCTCTTAATGACAGCTCATTTGTTTACAATTATGATTATACAAATGAAAATATAACATCAAATAAAATTGAACCTCTTTTTAAAGTTCAAGGTTATGTATGGATCAGAAATTATTATTGCGTTCATATTACCATTAATCAATATAGATACAATAATTATGATATAATTGAAGAATTAAATGAAATGGAAGTTGAGTTGAAACTATTAAATTCTGAAAACTCTTCTTTAATAAATGAGGCTGTAAATAATGATAGCTATTCAAATATAATATTGAATAAACAATATGCAGTTAGCTTAAACAGAAAACTTTATGATAAAAATATTAATACGTCTTCAGATTGGATAAATTTTAATGAAATTTATTTAAAATTAGGTGTTGCTGCCGATGGAATTTATAGAATATCCAAACAGGACTTGATTGATCAAAACATATCTGCTTCTTCTATTAATCCTCAAAATTTAAATATCATTTTAAAAGGCGAGACGATCCCAATTTATGTAAATGGTGAAAAAGACGGAGTATTTAATGATAATGATTTTATCGAATTTTTTGGAAG
>PFGS01000070.1:4606-9310 GCA_002783525.1 Ignavibacteriales bacterium CG12_big_fil_rev_8_21_14_0_65_30_8
TATCTAAATAGATATTCTGATACCACTATTTATTGGCTAACCTGGGACCCGTCATTACCGACAAATAGAGTTGATAGTTTATATGGCACTCAACAATCCTCAATTGATACTATAAATCATTATACTGAAGTTGTTCACTATGAGCAAGATAATTATCTGGATTATTCGATCTCTGATATTGTTGAAAGACAAAATCCTGAATGGTTGTCAAACCAAACATGGATTTGGGGACTTCAAGGTGTTGGGAGCGCAAACAGAAGTTTTTCAGTTTCAGATGTGGTACCGAATGTATCTGCAAAAGCTTTTTATAAGGTACAGAGTTATGCAAGCAATGGTTTTTCAAATGCACATAAAATTGGTCTAAGTATTAACAATAATCCAACTGTTTATGATTCTATTTCTTTTAATAAGTACGAACAAAAAATTGTTATAGCAGATTTCAATTCAAGTATACTGAATAATGGCAGTAATACTCTAAAAACAATTTCATTCCCGACAAGTGCTACATTAAATTCTATTGCAGTAGATTGGTATGAAGTTGAATATCCCAGATATCTAAATGCAATTAACGATTCTTTAAAATTTAAAATAACGGACCTAACAAATTCCGGTGTTAAAAACATAATCATAAATAATATTAATGCTAGCAACTTCATTTTGTACAAATATGGGAATGAATTAAAAAGAATTGTGAATTTTTTAGTAAACGGTAATCAAATTCAGTTTACTGATTTAGTTAAGAATGGTGATAGTTATATTTTGATCTCTGAAAATAAGATTAAAAAACCTAACTATTATTACACTAAAAAATTTATAAACCTTACCGACAACAATATTCAAGCAGAGTATATTTTAATTACACATCCTGAGTTTATTCAAAAATCGAATATTTATTTGTCTTTTATAAATTCAAATTTCAATGTTAATACAAAACTCATAAATATTTTTGATATTTATGACCAATTCAATTTTGGTTTTTTTTCACCTGAACCGATTAGAGATTTTTTACATACAGCTTATTTAAATTGGCAGGGTCCAAAACCTAGATATGTATTTTTAGTCGGTGATGCCACATACGACTATTACGGAAACAAAACCAAATATTTTTCAGCTCCAAAACAAATTAATTATGTCCCTTCATTTGGAGAGCCTGTTTCAGACACATGGTTTACTATCTGGGATAATACAGGAGCTTTAATACCTCAAATGTATATTAGTCGCTTGCCAATAAATTCAAATAATGAATATGATAAGTATTTTAATATACTTCAGGATTATGTTTCAAAACCATTTTCTGGTTTTAATAAAAAATATTTATTACTATCAAGTGGGCAGAATAATAATCCTGGAGAATTAGCATTACTTAAAGCTGCAAATGATTATGTTGATACAGCAATTGTAACACCTGCTCCTACAGGTGGTATTGTGAGACATCTTTATAAAATAACAAATCCGATTAGAAATTTTGGTCCATATACAAACGATGAGATTGAAAAATATATTGGAGAGGGGGGGGTATTTGTTTCTTATATTGGTCACAGCGGTACTCAAATTTGGGATAATGGAATAACAAATCCATCTCAATTGAAAAATATTAATGGCAATCATTCACTAATAAGTGACTGGGGTTGTTCAACAGGTAAATTTGCTGAACCGGATGTAAAAGCATTTTCTGAATTATTTATTACAGAACCGGACGGAGATGTAATTGGTTACAACGGAAATTCTTCTTTAGGATTTGTTTCTACTGCAACACTTTTCCCAAAAATATTTTATTCAAAAATATTAAATGATGGTGTAACGAGTTTAGCTGAAGCTCATGCACTGGCAAAAATAAATTTAATTCAGCAATACGGAGATAATTCTGTTAATAAAATTTTTGTTCTTTGCAATACATTATTTGGTGATCCGATCGTCTCACTTAAAGTACCACCTAAACCCAATCTAACAATTTCCGAAAATGATGTAAAAATTAATTCTTCAACGATAGATGATTCTCAGGATTTACTCTCTGTAACATTTAATTTTAATAATCTTGGTAAAGTTGAAAATAATTCTTACTCAATTAAAGTTAGTGACACTTACAAAGATTCAACTGTTTTTGAAAATACTTATTCTAAGAATTTACCTTTGAATAAAGATAGTGTTATAGTTGATATTCCTATACATAACTTGGCAGGTGTTCATCATTTAACTGTAACGTTGGATGTAAATAATGAAATTGATGAAATAATTGAAAATGACAATACTTTAGCTTTTGATTTAAATGTAGCAAGCGCTTCTATTCGTCCTTTAATAACAAGCAATTCATTCAATCAAATTGATGGTACTCTTCGGTTTATAAATCCAACAAATGATCCTAATGCAAATAATTTTGAAATAGAATTATCTGATAATTCAGCATTTAATAATTATCAGTCAGTTACAGTCCCTTTTGATACATCTTTTACACAAATAAATTTAAAACAATATTTTAATAATAAGAGAGTTTGGCTGAGATCAAAAACAGAAGGAAGTAACACATTCGGAAGCACAAATACATTTTTCATCGGTGATAAAAATAATTTTTTATTTCATGACAGCATTAGTATGAGCAGCTCTGAATTTAATAATATCAATTATTCCAATTTCAAACTTCAATTGGATTCTGCTAAAGTTAATTTTCTAATTGTATCGGCCGGACTAAACGACGGTAATGCAATTTCAATTGAAAAGGATAATCAGGATTATGTTACATCAAATACTGAAAGAGGACATTTTATTGTAGTATTCAAAAATGATGATCTTAGTTATGTTAATGATTTTCACTTTGATATTTTTGGCAATGCAAGTTTGGTGAGCGATTATATAAATCTGTTAGATACTTTGGATAATTCATATTTGGTTTTATTCGGTGTTAAAGATGAAGGAAGTCAAAATCTTTCAACTGCATTAAAAAATAAAATTAAGGAATTCGGAAGCATTTATATTGACAGCCTGGGTTTTAGAAATTCCTGGGCAATGTTCGGAAGAAAAGGTTCTGTAACAGGCTCGGTTCCCGAATCTTTTAAAAGAACTTTTAATGGGAAAGCTATTGTAGATACAACTATTGATATAAGATATAATTCAGGAAATTTAATTACTCCTGCATTAGGTCCGGTTACCAAATGGAACAACATTAATATTGATGAAAATCTTCCTACGGGTACATCTATAAATTTGCAGCCGATCGGAATTAAAAATTCTGGAGAGAATGACACTTTATCAGTTTTGCAAATTGTAAATGGTACCGCTGATCTAAGCGGAATAACTTCTAAAACATATCCGCAAATAAAATTAAATGTGCTCTTCAATTCTTCAAAGGGTTTGCCTTCACCTGAGTTAAATAAGCTTGAAATTAATTATGATAAATTACCTGAACTGGGTATAAATTATCAGACTGTTGAATTTAATGTGGACAGCATAAGTGCAGGTGAAAATATTGATTTAAGTTTTAGTGTTTTTAATGCAGGCTATTCTGATGTTGATTCTGTAAATATCAATGTAGTTGATAAATCTTCTGACGGTAATTTAACAGAAGTTTTTCAGACACAAATAAATATTCCAAACTCAAAAAGTAATTCTGTTTCAGTAAATTATTCTGCTGGTATTAAATTAGACAAGCATACCATTATAATTTACGTAGATAAAGACAATTTGATAAATGAAATTTATAAGGATAATAATCAATATTCATTAAATTATATTGTAAAAGCAGATAGTGCTAAACCAGAATTGAATGTCACATTTGACGGCTTGCAGATAATTGATAATGATTTTGTCTCTTCTGATCCGGAAATAAAAATAGAACTGACGAGTAATTCATCTTCACCGATAACAGATACTTCCGCTGTTTCAATTTTGTTAAATAATAAACCTATTTATTTTTCTGAAAATGTTGATAAAATTAATTATTCCATAAATGCCGGTAACCCTAAATTTATTTTAACATACAAGCCTCATTTAAATGATGGAAATTATTCTTTAAAAGTAACAGGAAAGAGCAACACAACTCCGTATGCAAATGAAACTGCTGTGGAATATAATTTTACTGTCACCAATAGTCTGCAGTTGATGAATGTTTACAATTATCCAAATCCGTTTTCATCCGATACTTATTTTACTTTTAAACTAACCACTATCCCTGAAGAATTAAAAATAAAGATATTTACTATTGCCGGAAGATTGGTTAAACAGTTTGATCTGAAGGCCTCCGAATTAAATTATGATTTTAACAGAATATTCTGGGACGGAAGAGATCAGGACGGTGACTTGCTTGCCAACGGAGTTTATTTGTATAAAATAATTACTTCAAAAAGCGGGGAAGTAAAAACACAAATTCAAAAACTTGCAATCGTGCGCTAAATAATACTTGGTATATCTGCTTTTTCCGCACGGATATTTGTAACCCTGAGAATACTTAAGAGCAAAATAATAGTTCCAATCCATTGAACAGGACTTAGAATATTATCACGAAGTATAAATTCAAGAGCTATTGCTGTTAAAGGAAATGCAAGTTCACAAATGGAAGCGACAGAAGCTGAAATATTTTTAAGTCCAAAGTAGTAAATGAAGATCGCCGGTCCGCCTGTTGTAAAAGCAATTAACAGAAAAATAGAGATTTGAACATTCGATATATTTGCAAGACTTGTCATATTACCTGAAACTAAAACAATTATAAGCATT